>DASTET010000210.1:0-2962 GCA_035709445.1 Blastocatellia bacterium
TCTGACCGGATGTATCACAGGTCAGCCTGCGAATATCTAGGTAAAAAGAAGTCTTCCATCGCGATGTCGGAAGCAAAGAGTAAAGGGTACGCAGCCTGCGGTCGCTGCTTCGCCTCAACCGTGCTCAAAGCCCCCTGAAGATTGGCACAGACGAACAAGGGAAGAACGCAAGAATTGGCCCGCCTGAGCGGCTCAGGGATTTCTCGTCAAAGTTCAAAGCCGGGCCTGGCTGGACTTTCGTCACCGGAAGCAAGGTAGATATAGACCATCTTCTGAGGGCGCTCGGAGCATACGTGGCCAACAAGGTCGACCACACGCCTATGGTGCTCATAGGAAACGATCAGTCGGGCTTCTGGACCCGCGCATACGGGCTCGCCCCTGCATCGACGATAGTCAAGGCGATCGCGGAAGCCTCGGACCGAAACGCCACGATGGAGGTCCCGCTCCCCGGCGCGACGGGCCGCGAGCGAAAGGTTGAAAGACGCGTGGAGGAGCCAAAGAGATCGAAGACGCCGGCTGAAGCGGCAGCGGCGTATTTTCCGAACCTCGAGCTCGTGACGCAAGACAACAAGACGGTGCGTTTCTTCGACGACCTGCTCCGAGGCAAGACCGTAATGATCAACTTTGCGTTTACGACCTGTGCGGGCGTGTGCCCGCCTATGACGGCCAACCTCGCGAAGGTCCAGGCGTATCTCGCAGACCGGGTCGGAAAAGAGATCAACATGATTACGATCAGCGTCGATCCCCTAGCGGATACGCCCCAGGAGTGGAAGAAGTATGCCGATAAATTCAAGGTCAAGCCCGGCTGGTATTTTCTTACGGGAAAGAAAGAGAACGTCGATGCGGTTCTCACAAAGCTCGGAGGATACGTCGAAGACAAGCTCAAGCACAGCGCCGTCCTGCTCGTTGGAAACCTTGAGACGGGCGAGTGGGTGAAGATGTTCTCAATGTCCGATATAGCCGATGCGGTGATAAAGATCGCCGCGCCAAACAAACCCTAAATTGATCCATGACAGATTGGGGCAAAGAGATGGACAGGATTAACAGGATAAACAGGAACGAAATGGAAAATGATGCCTCAAAATGATGCCTCAACCGGTCCAACTCTTTTGTCAATCCTGTCATTCCTGTCCAATTCCAGGTCCATAATTATCATCGCTGCGGTTGCGGCGATGGTTGAGCCGGGCCGCGCTGATCAGGGCATTAGAAGATCTCAAAGACTTCAAGACGGGCGTCGTCCCGCCGTTAAGCTTCGGCCCAAATCGCAGGGTCGGCGCAAGGGGTTCTTTCATTGTCGGGATCGATCCGGTCAACAGGCAATATAAACCCTTGAGCGATCGCATTGTGCCGAAAGAGAGCAAGCAGTAATATGTTTCAAACATCGGTGGAGGACCTGATGAAAAGGATATTGATTCTTATTCTAGTTGTAGCTTTTTGCGCGACCTCGGTCGGGGCGCAGGCAGGCGCGGCGCCCCCTTCGACAGCTAATAATAAAAAGGGGGAGGATTGCGGCTGCGATGCCAGCACCGATCCCGATCTTCTCGCTATAGTCAACGGCGTGAAGCTCACCATCAAGGACATAGAGGGTCCCGCCAGAGAAGAGATCGAAAAGATTAAAAGCCAGGTGACGGAGGCGCGAAAGCGAGAGCTTGGCATGCAGATCAATTCCAGGCTGCTCGAACGGGAAGCGAAGAAGCGGGGCGTGAGCACAGTCAAGCTTCTTGAGTCGGAGGTCGTGGCTAAAGTCAAAGAGCCTGCCGAAGCCGAGGCCCAGCAGTTTTATGATCAGAACAAGGCCCGCATCCAGGGTGAGTTCAAAGAGGTGAAGGATGACATCATCGGCTACCTGCGGAGCCAGCGGCAGCGCGAGCAAGCAAGCAGCTTCGCCGCGAGACTGCGCGCGGCAAGCCAGGTGAAGATACTTGTCGAAACCGCGACGCCGCCCGAAAGCGATGCAGACCGCGCGCGAGTCTTTGCAACAATCGATGGCGACCCGGTGACCTCAGCCGATGTCGAAGACGCGCTAAAGCCGCTTATCTTTGAAGCACAGGAGCAGATCTATGGCCTGCGCAAGAAATGGCTCGACCTGAAGATCAACGATATGCTGCTTGAGCAGGAAGCTCAGAAGCGAAAGGTCACGGCAAGGGCCCTGCTTGAGGCGGAGGTCGGGGCTAACCCAAAGCCGGTGACGGAAGAGGATGCGCGGAAGTTCTATGACGAGAACAAACAGAGGCTACAAGGTGATTTTGCGCAGTTGAAGGACCAGATAGTCCAGTACCTTGCGGACCTCGAACAGCGCAACCGGGAGACGGCCTTTGCGGAGCGGTTGAAGAAAGGCGCATCTTTCGAAGTCTTTCTCCGAGAACCTGAGCCCCCGGTCTATTCCATCGCTACCGATGACCAGCCATCGAAAGGCAGCCCGCAGGCGCAGGTCACAATTGTAGAATTCACCGATTTCGAGTGCCCGAGTTGCGCAAGGACTCAGCCCATTCTCGATGAGCTGATAAAAGAGTACGGCGACAGGATCAGGCTCGTCGTGCGCGACTTTCCGCTCGCGCAGCATGCTAATGCGGCCTCGGCGGCCTTGGCCGCAGAAGCGGCGCGGGAACAGGGCAAGTACTGGGAATATATTGCAATTCTGTTTCAGAACCAGTCCGCGCTCGGAGTAGATAGACTGAAAGAGTATGCCAGCCGGCTGGGGCTCGATACGAAGAGGTTCGACGAGGCGCTCGATTCAGGAAAGCACGCTGAGAAAGTTCAGCGGGATTTAAATGACGGATATAGAATCGGGATAAATTCGACGCCGACCGTGTTCATCAACGGGCAACGTGTCCGCGAAAAGACCCGCGACGCCCTGAAAGCGGCCATAGAAGCCGCTCTCAAGGTCGCGGCGAAGAAATAATCCGGTAATGGAATAGAAGATTAACCGCGGAGGGCGCCGCAGGAACGCGGAGGATTCTTC
>DASTET010000211.1:0-6179 GCA_035709445.1 Blastocatellia bacterium
AGATATAAACCCTGGAGGCACAAAGCGTGAGCATGAGAGGTTCAGAGGTCGATGCGGGGGCTGTGGTCGAGCACTTCGACAGGCTGTCTGCGACAGGCGACTGGACGAGATTGTATGAGGTGGCCGACGGCTTCACCTACCATTTTCACATACGGCGCGCGCGGGTCCTTGAATTATTGCCTGAGCGGCTCGGTCGCGTAGCGGACGTAGGGTGCGGGCCGGGCGTGATGGTCGAAGCGGTGCTCGAACGGGGCGGCACATTCGTCGGGATGGACCTGTCGCCTGAGATGGTGCGCGAAGCGACCCGGCGCTTCGGCCACGTCGAGGGCGTGAGCTTCAGGCAGGGCGATATCGAGGCGCTCGATCTGCCGAGCGAACATTACGACCAGGTCATCTGCATGGCGGTGATCGAGTATTTGAAGACGCCGGACCGCGCCCTCGCGGAGATTGCGCGCATCCTTCGACCGGGCGGCATAGCCCTGGTCACCGTGCCAAAGCGGTTGCACATCGACCGTCTCACGGTTGCGGCCACTGCCCCTGTACGCGGGCTGGCTCGCCTGCTTGGAGCGAGCAGCGCCGACAGCCTGCCGCGCTTATGCCTGCAACCTGACGAGCTTGATCGCGCAGCCGCGCGCGCCGGGCTGGCTTATGACGGGGGCGCGCAGTATCACTTCACCCCGGTGCCGTATCCATTCGCCAGAGTCGCGCCCGGTTTGTGCAAGAGGTTGAATCTGCCCTTCGAGCAATGGCACGCGACGCGCGGGATTGTGCGCTCGTTTTTCGCGCATGGGTATATAGGTCGTTATCGCAAAGCTTAGGTACTTGTAAAACGACTATGAAAGAGAGGGTCTTTGCATACCTTCACCTGATAGGTATCACCAGGCTGGCTCGGTGGCTGAATCGCAGGCGGGTCACGGTGCTTTGCTATCACGGCGTCACCGAGCGCCCGAAGCGCAGCGTGCGCGACCCCGCAGGGCTGCATGTCCGCCGCGACCGCTTTATAGCGCAGATCGATTATTTGAAGCGGCATTACCGGGTGATCTCGCTGAGCGATTATCTCAAGGCGAGGCGCGAGCGAAAGCCGCTTCCTCCTTATTCGGTCGTGATCACGTTCGATGACGGGTATAGAAATTTCCTAACAGTCGCAGCTCAGCGCCTCGCGGAAAGGGGACTGCCTGCGGCGGTCTTCCTCGTTACAGACCGCATAAGAGAAGAGGGCCACCGCGCGCCCGCCTCCCGCTGGTCCGCCGAAGATGATGAGGCATACCTGTCCTGGGTCGAAGTCCTTGAGCTTGGCGGCAAGCCCGGCATAGAGATTGGCTCGCACACCTGCACGCACCCGAAGCTGTCAAAGCTCACAAAGCAAGAGATCGAGCGCGAGCTGAAAGAGTCGCGCGAAGCGATACGGGCGAGGCTGGGTGGCCGAGATATTCCATTCGCGTATCCTTACGGAGATTACTCGGACTGCGTCATCGATCAGTCGCGCCGGGCAGGCTACGTATGCGCGCTGACGACCGACGAAGGCCCGAACGACTTTGATGAGAATATATTCGCTTTGCGGCGAACGCTGATCGGGGACGATGACGATCTGCCTGCATTCGCCGCAAGGGTTTCGGGGCTTGCGGCCTGGATAGGCAAAGCGGCGAGGCTTGTAAAAAGACCCGCGACAGGGCAGGCGGGCGGGCGCGGCGATCTCGCCCCTGCTCGCACGGAGCGAACCAAAGCATGAATTGCGGACCGAAAGGGCGTGCGCTTTACATATCCTACTTCGGCCTTCGCGAGCCGCTCGTTCAAACACAGGTGCTGCCCTACCTGCGCGGGATAATCGACGGGGGCTTTGAAGTGACGCTGCTCACCTTTGAGCCGGACCTCAAGCGCGCGTGGACAGAGGAAGAGGCCGCGAATTGGCGGGCGCGGCTTGAGGCCGAGGGGGTTCGCTGGCTTGCGCTGCCATATCACAAGCGTCCTTCGCTGCCCGCAACGGTCTATGACATCTTGAATGGGGCGCGGCTCGCGGCTCGATTGCTCAAGCGGGAGCAAATCGATATCCTGCACGCGCGCGGGTACGTCCCTGCGGCCATGGGCGCGATTGCCAGGCGGATGGCCGGGGGCAGGCTGCTGTTCGACATACGCGGGCTTATGCCGGAAGAGTATGTCGATGCCGGGATATGGCCCGAAGCCGGATATCTTTACCGGCTGGTCAAACGGGCGGAGCGGAGGCTGCTTGCCGCCGCCGACGGGTTCGTCGTGCTGACGGAGAAGGCGCGCGATATACTCTTCCCCGGCTGCTTGGAGACGGACGCGCGCGGCAGGCCCATCGAGGTCATTCCCTGCTGCGTCGATACGGAGAGGTTTCAAGAGGCGAACTCGATACCGAGAGAAGAAGTGCGCGAAGAGATGGGGCTGAGAGACCGGCGCGTGATCGTATATCTGGGCGCTCTTGGCGGCTGGTATCTCACCGACGAGATGACAGACTTTCTCGCCGCAGCGCACAGCCAGGACACCTCTACATTCTCTATGATCCTGACGCAGAGCCCGCCTGAGATGATAGAGCCCCGGCTGAAAGATATTGGTCTTTTGCAAAGAGATTATCTGATCAAGAAGGTGGCGCCCGCCGATGTTCCCCGTTACCTCAGGGCATCCGATATGGCGCTCTCTTTTATAAAGCCATGCTACTCGAAGCTGGCCTCTTCGCCCACCAAGATAGCCGAGTACCTGGCAGCGGGGCTTCCTGTCGTATGCAACCGAGGTATAGGCGACCTGGACGAAACTATTGAATCCGACCGCGTGGGTGTTATCATCAGGAGCCTGGATCGAGACTCATATATTCAGGCGCTCTTAGATGTGGAGGCGTTGCAGCGAGATGGCGGTCTGGCCGACCGCTGCCGCGCGAGCGCCTCCGGTCGCTTCGGCTTGAAGAAGGTAGGCGGCGAAAAATACCGCCGCCTGTATAGCCGGCTTATTAAGACGGAAGAACCCGGCGCGGCTGTTTCGCAATCGTTATGTGGGATGAATTAGACCTGCCATTCGGGCTTGTGCTCTGCGTCCTGTTCTCGCTCATCGGGGCCGGCGCGATTCTGTTTACGCGCCATCACCGCGACAGCACGAGTTTGCAGATCAGGCTGTTTATTTACGCTTACGCCCTGCGGTTTGGGGCAGCGATTGCGATATACCAGTTCGGGCTGGTGAGCGTGCTCGGAGACGAAGACTCCAGCGGGTGGATGCTCGGAGTATTCTATAAAGCGCAATGGGACAGGAATATGGTCGGACTGCTCGACCTGCCTGCGGTGTTGAGCGGCGCCTTCGAAGGGCACCATCGCGGCTACGGGTATCTGCTCGGTCTGCTCTTTTATGTGACCGATTCGCCGGGCCGCATGCCTGCCGCCGCGCTCAATTGCTTTCTGGGCGCGCTCACGGTCGTTTTCGCTTACCGTATAGCCCGCAGCCTCTTCTCCGAATGGGTCGCGGTACGCGTGGGATGGCTCGTCTGCCTGTTCCCATCATTGATTATCTGGTCGGCGCAGACGCTAAAGGAGCCGGTGATCATACTGCTCGAAACGGTCGCGCTGTATGGTTGCGTACGATTGAAAGTTTCCGGGTTCTCGGCCAAACACATATTGCTTTGCGCGTTTGCCATCATGCTCGTGATCCCTTTTCGTTTTTATGCGGCTTATGTTGCAGGCGCGGCGGTCACGGTTGCGCTTATACTGCCAAATTTCAAGAAGGGCAAGTTCTCCGTCGCTTCGGCGCTGGGAGTTGCGGCGGTGATCATTCCGCTTTTCACACTGTCGGGCGTGCTGGTCCGGCACGAAGCCGAATTCGAGCGGTTCGATATCAATCGCATAGAGAAGTTTCGCGGCGATATCTCTCAAGGCACGGGCGCAGGATCGGGGGTGAGGCAGGATTACGATCTGGATGATCCTGCGCAGTTCGCCACGGCGGCCCTGGTCGGCGGCGCGTATATCCTCTTCGCGCCGTTTCCGTGGCAGCTTCTGGCGGGCGGCAGCACGAGAATGCTTCTGACCGCGCCTGAAGTGATCATATGGTGGTTGTTATTTATCCTGGGCGTCGTGCCGGGGTTCTGGTACACGATCAGGAACAAGTTTAACGAGGTCATACCCATGCTGGTCTTCATATTCGGCCTCGGGCTGTTATACAGCGTGATGTTCGGCAATGTGGGACTGGCCTATCGCCACCGCGCGCAGCTTCTCCCGTGGCTTTTGATACTCGCCGCCGTCGGCCTGGAACAGCGAATGCTCAGAAGGATCTCTTCGCAGCCGGGCGCTGTCGACAGGCCCGCGCTCGCGGAGGCGCAGCGGTAGAGAAAGTGCGCGTCTTATTCCTCGTCCCAAACCCGAAAGAGGCGGCTGCGACCCGATACCGCGCGCTTCAATACCTGCCCTACCTCAAGGCTTCGGGCTTTGAGTGCGACGTAGTACCTTTTCTCTCAAGCTCCACCTTTCAGGGTTTTTATTCGCCCGATCGCGTCGTGCGAAAATCGTTTGCGCTCGCAGGCGCTGCGCTGCGCCGCCTGCGCGATGCGTTGCAGGCGAAGCGATATGACATAGTCTGCGTAGCGAGGGAGGCCATGCTTTTCGGCCCTCCCGTCATCGAGTGGCTTATCGATAAGACTGCGCGCCGCCCGATAGTCTTCGATTTCGATGACGCCGTTTTCGTCTCCTATGTAAGCCCTACTTATGGAAAGCTTGCGACCTGGCTCAAGTGCTCCTGGAAGACTTCGAGCATACTGAGGATGAGCGCGCACGTTCTGGCAGGAAACCGGTATCTGGCGGATTTCGCTCAAAAATTTAACAAGCCGGTCACGATACTTCCGACCGTTGTCGATGTAGAAGAGTACAGAACGACAAGCCCGGAGCCTTCCGGCGAGGGCCGTCCGGTGGTCGGCTGGATAGGCACGCATTCGAGCGCTCAGTATCTCGATATGGTCGCCCCGGCGCTTCAAGAGCTGGCGCGCCGTCGCGATTTCGTATTTCGCGTGATAGGTGCGGGCCGGACTATAAAAATACCGGGCGTGACGATTGAGAACAGGCCGTGGAGCCTGGCGACCGAAGTGCGAGACTTCAGAAGTCTCGACATAGGGATATACCCTGTTCGCGACGACCAGTGGTCTCGCGGCAAGTGCGCGTTCAAGGCGATTCAATACATGGCTGCGGGCGTCCCCTGCGTCTGCTCCCCGGTCGGTATGACAAGGGAGGTATTGACCGATAGGGTGAACGGGTTGATGGCTGCCTCCCCGGAAGAGTGGGCAGAGGCCCTCGACCTGTTGCTGTCGGACAGGAGCCTGCGCGAGGGCCTTTCGCGAGAAGGACTGCAAACGGTAGCAGAGAAATACTCGTTACAGGTCCATGCGCCCCGGCTCGCATCCGTGTTGAAGTCGGTGGCGTCGTGAAATGCAAAAGTAAAAAGCAGGCTTTCATATGTAACGGCTCAGCCCGATTTATCGGGCTGAGTTGTCACAAGTTGAAATAGGCTTTTGATTGATTGGATCTAAACTGCGCACACAGCTTTTAGCGAGGTGTTTGATTGGAAAGACTAAATATTCTGGTGACGGGCGGGGCCGGTTTTATAGGCTCTCATCTCGTAGATGCGCTGGTCGGCGCAGGTCATCGAGTTCGGGTGTTCGATCTTCTCGTGCCGCAGGTACACACGGCAGGCGGCCCCCTCTATCTGAATCCCGAAGCCGAATTCATACGCGGCGATGTATGCGATACCGAGCTGCTGACGCGCGCGCTCGACCGTATAGATGTCATCTACCATGAGGCTGCGGAGGTCGGCGTCGGCCAGTCGATGTACGAGATACAGAGGTATGTGCGAGCGAACGACCTCGGCACAGCGGCGCTGCTCGAAACGCTCATCCCGAGGCGCGAAACTATACGCAAGCTGGTCGTGGCTTCCTCGATGTCTATCTACGGCGAAGGCGCTTATCACTGCCAGCAGTGCGGCCCGGCATTCCCTCAGCTTCGAGCAGTGAGCCAGTTGCTTTCGCGAAGCTGGGAGGTCCGCTGCCCGTGCTGCGGCTCGTCGCTTGAGCCTGCCCCCACGGATGAAGACAAACCGCTCTTTCCGACTTCGGTCTATGCAATCACAAAACAGGACCAGGAACAGTTCTGCCTCGCCGTGGGCCGCGCCTACGACATCCCGACCGTCGCCTTAAGGTA
>DASTET010000212.1:0-7508 GCA_035709445.1 Blastocatellia bacterium
TAGGCGACATCAGATTATTAGCCAGCACTACGGCAGGGCCGCCCGCCTGGTCGAACCGCGACAGCCTGCCGGGCGCGCCCATCAGCATGTTCGTGCTGAATTCCAGCGTAAAGAAATGGTTCTGGCGATTCGGCCCTTCCACGGCGAGCACGTCAATGGCCGCAGTCAATCCTCCTATGAACGGCTCGCTCGCGTTATTGGCAAGCCTGACTCTTCGCACTTCGGCTGCGCCCGGCGGGAAGGGGAACCCTGTCAGGAAGGTCACGAGCAGGCTCTTGCCCACGAGGGTAACGCTGTCAGGCACGGCATCAATGAATGGCGGCCCGAACGGCAGAGGGTTCGGCTTCGGCGGAAACCTCAACAGCGTCCGTATCTCGCCCGTGTTCGCGCCGACCTCTACCACGGAGTTCTGGCTGGCATCCACGACACAAAGCGTGTTGCCCCGGACCGCTACACCGAACGGGTTCGAAGCGCGGACGTTGCCTGTGAAATTCGGTCTGGGCTCGTAGGTGAAGTTGCGGAAGTTAGCTATCACTTCAAGACGCAGATCATTGCCCGCCGCATCCTCAAGCTTGAGGAAACCGCGAGTCTGCAACGTGAGCTGATCCGCAAAGGTCAGGGTGAAACCTTGCGTGGTCTGCTCAACCTGAGGGCTGAGACGGATTGAAAGCACCGAGCTTAAGAAGGGTGACGAAGGATCAGGGTTCGGCATCTCGGTCCCCGGCACAGGGCCGTTCAGCGTCGCATCACCCGCGCCGATGGTGACGTATAAAATGCGACCGCGCAGCGCAAGCCCCGACGGACCTGATGGCTCGTTGTTGGGCGGAGCGAAGCCTGAAGGCAGGCCATCGATCAATGTTCTTACGCTGCCGTCCGGGCCGACGATTGAGATTCGGCCCGTGTTCGGCCCGTTGCCGGCTTCCGCGACCAGCAGATTGCCTCCGGGGGTGATGATGATTTTAGACGGCGATCTCAAACCGGACGCAAAGACTGTAGTGGTTGCGGTCTGCGCGCTGACGTTCATGCTGAGAGGCATCAGCAGCAGGGCCGCCAGTGAAATCAGAAGCAAGGTATTCTTATTCATAACATCCTTCCTTTCAAATCGCTTTTTCAATAGACCTCCTTATCATTCTCAGGGCATCTTCTCTGCCCCTACCTTTAGAAACGGAAACAATCTCGAAAAACCGTCAGGCGGTCGCAAAGTTTTTTTGGCCACCGGCAAAGCGGGCGGTCAGATGGTATAATTCGCCACATCCGTTGTAGAGATCAGCAGACAAAGGGCAGGATAGATGACACCCTCGCCACAACAAATCACCCGGCTGCTCGTCGCCTGGAGCAACGGCGATCGCGCGGCGCTCGATGAGCTCATGCCGCTGATCTATGGCGAGCTGCGCCACATGGCCAGACGCTACATGGCAGGCCAGCCTCAGGATCACACCTTGCAGACTACGGCCCTGATCCACGAAGCCTACATCAAGCTTGCGGGACAGGAAGAGAAGCGATGGCAGAACCGCGCCCATTTCTTCGGAGTGGCGGCGCAGGCCATGCGACACATCCTCGTAGATCATGCCCGCACACGTCATGCGGCCAAGCGCGGAGGCGCGGTGCGCGCGTTCTCGCTCGATGAAGCAGCGGTCCTGGCCGATGATCAGGCCGCCACTCTTGTCGCGCTCGACGACGCGCTCAAGAGCCTGGCTCAGTTCGCCCCAAGACAAAGCCAGGTCGTGGAGCTGCGCTACTTCGGCGGACTGAGCGTCAAGGAGACGGCAGAGGTCTTAAAAGTATCAGCCGAAACTGTCACGCGGGATTTGCGGATGGCGAAAGCATGGCTGCTGCGCGAGATGCAGCCGGGCAAAAGGCGTTGAAGCGAGACCGCAGTTCAAGCTTATCGAACATTGAGCCGCCGGTTTTTCGTATCACATTTCAGGAGTGAATATGAGAAACCCAGGCGTAGCGGCAGTATTGAGCTTTTTTATACCGGGAGTCGGTCAGATTTATAACGGCAGAATCCTTCGCGGGATCTTCTGGCTTATAATCACGCCGGGATTCTGGCTCGGAACGGGCGGCCTTCTGGGCTGGGTCTGCCACCTGATCTCTGCTTATACGGCATACAACTACGCGAAAGAGCATCCTTACAGGTGAGAGCGCACCCGCGTTTTTCTGGTTTCATCCGCGGCTTTATCAGGTTGGGAAAACGACCGCCTTTATATATAATTCGACCCACGCGCAAGAAACCAATCTCGCATCATGAAGCGCATACGGGTCATAGATTCTCACACGGGCGGAGAGCCGACTCGCGTAGTAGTCGGCGGCCAGCCCGACCTGGGCAGCGGCTCGATGGCCGAGCGCCTTGAGCTGTTCAGAACCCATTACGACGAGTTTCGCTCTGCTGTAGTAAACGAGCCCCGAGGGTCGGATGCAGTCGTCGGCGCTATGCTCTGCGAACCCGTCGACTCAAAAGCCGCAGCCGGAGTGATCTTCTTCAACAACGTCGGCTATCTTGGGATGTGCGGGCACGGGACCATCGGGCTGGTAGTAACGCTCGCCTATCTTAACCGCATAAAGCCCGGACTGCACCGAATAGAGACTCCGGTT
Source organism: Blastocatellia bacterium (assembly GCA_035709445.1). GTDB lineage: Bacteria > Acidobacteriota > Blastocatellia > UBA7656 > UBA7656 > DASTET01. The sequence continues at coordinate 2,596 of DASTET010000212.1, forward strand.
GGCACAGTCGAAGCGCGGCTCGACGGGTCGCACCGGGTCACGATCAAGAATGTCCCGAGCTATCGCTCAAGGTCGCGTGTCGCCGTCGATGTGCCGGGATACGGGACCGTCCATGGTGATGTCGCGTGGGGTGGCAACTGGTTCTTTCTGGTCGAAGATCACTGTCAGGAGCTGAGCCTCGCAAAAGTAGAGGAGCTGACCGATCTCACATGGCGCATACGCCGCGAGCTTGAAAGACAGGGCATAACCGGAGACGACGGGCAGGAGATAGACCACATAGAATTATTCGGGCCTTCTGAAATCGAAGGGGTCGATAGCCGGAACTTCGTCCTCTGTCCCGGCAAAGCGTATGACCGCTCGCCGTGCGGGACCGGGACCAGCGCAAAGATGGCCTGTCTTTATGCGGACGGAAAACTCGCCGAAGGTCAGGTGTGGCGACAGGAGAGCATCGTCGGCTCCATCTTCGAAGGCTCTATATCGATCAACGACGGTAAGATTCATCCCGCCATCACAGGCCCCGCATTCGTCACCGCCGAAGCAGACCTTATACTCGACGAGCGCGACCCGTTCCGCATGGGGATTCGCAAATGATGCCGAACGCTTATGACGTTGTGATCGTTGGCGGAGGGATAGTCGGCGCGGCATGCGCCGCCGAGTGCGCCCGCGAGCGAATAAGCGTAGCGGTCATAGAAGCCAGCATGATCGGCGCGGGCGCGACCGCCGCCGGGATGGGCCACATCGTCGTGATGGATGATTCGGAGGCCCAGTTCGCGCTGACCCGTTACTCGCAAATCCTCTGGGACGAGCTCGCCGAAGAGATGCCGCGCGAGGGCGAGTACGAAGCGCGCGGCACGATCTGGGTGGCGGCCGACGATGAGGAGATGGCCGAAGTCAGGCGCAAAGAAAAGTTCTATCTGGAGCGCGGCGTCGCGGTCGAGGTCCTCGACCCCCGGGCCCTTTATGATGCCGAGCCGAACCTCAGGCCGGGGCTTGCGGGCGGGCTATTGATACCCGGCGACAGCGTTATCTATCCGCCCGCCGCCGCACAGTTTTTGATCGAAGAGGCCCGGCGGTGCACAGCCGAAGTCTTTGTGGGACGGCCCGTGATCGAAATCGATGGACAGGGGGTGAGGCTCAGCGACGGCACGCGCATAAACGCAGGCTTGACGGTCAATGCGGCGGGGAGCTGGTCGCCTGATCTTGTTCGCGGCCTCGACGTGCAGAAGCGCAAAGGCCATCTTCTGATCACGGACCGTTACCCCGGATTTGCGCATCATCAACTGGTCGAGCTTGGATATCTTAAAAGCGCGCACTCTCTCACAGTGGATTCCGTAGCGTTCAATATTCAACCGAGACAGACGGGCCAGATGCTCATCGGCTCATCCAGGCAATACGGGGTCGAAGACCCGGCGGTCGATTCACACATCCTCGGCAGGATGATCGAGCGGGCCATAGAGTATATGCCGGGGCTTTCTGCCCTCTCGGCAATACGCGCGTGGACGGGTTTTCGCGCGGCCACGCCCGACAAGCTGCCGCTGATCGGGCCATACCCCGAACAGGAGAACCTCTTTCTTGCGACCGGGCACGAAGGGCTCGGCATAACGACTTCGCTTGCGACGGCGAAACTGCTCGTCGATCAATTGCTCGGTCGCCCGCCCGCGATCCCGGTCGGGCCTTATCTGCCTTCAAGGATAGGGCGCGAGGTGACGCATGCCTGAGACGATCACTCTATACGTCAACGGCGAGCCGGTCGCCGTCGCTGAGGGTTGTATGGTATCGGCGGCGGTGATGATTGCCGGGACGAGCACGTTTCGCAGATCGGTTACGGGCGAGCCGCGCGGGCCGCTCTGCGGGATGGGGATATGCTTCGAATGCCGCGTGACCATAGATGGAGAGCTGCACGCGCGGAGCTGTCAGACCCCGTGCCGACAGGGGATGGATGTGAGGACGGATGGATAGACTCCGCCACGATACGGACGCGCTCATCATAGGCGGCGGCCCGGCAGGGATAGCTGCCGCCTGCGCGGCTGCTCAAAGCGGAAGGCGCGCACCTATCGTCGATGATAACCCTGAAGCGGGAGGGCAGATATGGCGCGGCGCGAAGCGCGAGGCGGCGAGCAAGCAGGCCGCGATATGGCTCAAAAGAGCTCAGGACGCAGATGTTCGATTCATACGCGGCGCGAGGGTCTTTCATCAGCCGGAAGCGGGGCGGCTGCTTGCCGAAACAGCGAGCGAAGTTTATGAGCTGGCCCATAAGAAGTTGATACTTGCTACGGGAGCGCGCGAGCGATTTCTTCCCTTCCCCGGCTGGACGCTGCCGAACGTGTTTGGCGCAGGCGGGCTTCAGGCGCTCGTCAAATCCGGCATGCCTATCGAGGGCAAAAGAGTAGTCATAGCCGGGAGCGGCCCGCTGCTGCTTGCGGTAGCGGCTTATCTCAAAAAACGCGGGGCCGACATCCTGTTGATCGCAGAGCAGGCCCGGCGGCGGCGCGTGCTCGGCTTTGCGATCTCGCTTCTCGGACAGCCGGAAAAGTCGGCGCAGGCAATGGGGCTCAAGTTGAAGCTGCGCGGGGTGCCCTACCTCACCGATTGCTGGCCGGTCGCGGCGATGGGCGACGGTAAGCTATCGCGCGTCACGCTTCGTAGAGGCAGCCTCACATGGAGCGTGGCGTGCGATTATCTCGCCTGCGGGTTTCACCTCGTCGCAAACCTTGAGCTGGCGATGCTGCTCGGTTGCGAGATCGAAGACGGCAAGGCGCGTGTGAATGAATTTCAGGAGACATCCATAAAGGGCACCTTCTGCGCGGGCGAGGCGACGGGCATAAAGGGGCTTGAGTCGGCGATTGTCGAAGGGCAGATCGCAGGCTATGCTGCTGCGGGCAACCTCGATCAAGCGCGAAGGCTGTTTTCGAGTCGAGACCGCTTGCGCCGGTTCGCCACGAGGCTCGACCGCGCGTTCTCTCTGCGCGATGAATTAAAGTCGCTCGCCGCTGCGGAAACGATAGTGTGCCGGTGCGAAGACGTGAGCTTCGAGAGGCTTCAAGAGCACGACTCGTGGCGGCTGGCCAGGCTGCAAACCCGATGCGGCATGGGGCCGTGCCAGGGCCGGGTGTGCGGCCCTGCCGTTGAGTTCCTGTTCGGGTGGGAAACGCAGTCGGCGCGCCCGCCCGTTTTCCCTGCGCGGGTCCGAAGCTTTGCTCATATGACGAGAGGAGAGATCAGGTGATGGCAATCGAATGGAGGGGCGTGATGCCCGCGATCACGACCTGTTTTGACGAGGCGCTCAAGATCGATTACGGGTTCGTAGCCGAACATTGCCGATGGCTTATCGAGCACGGCTGCACAGGGATCGTGACGCCAGGCTCACTCGGCGAAGGCGCAACACTCGGCCTCGAAGAGAAGCTCGCGCTGTGGGAGACCTGCGTCGGCGCTCTGGGCGACCGCGCGCCGGTAGTCGCTGCAATCTCGGCGCTCGGCACTCGGGAGGCCGTAGAGCTTGCCCGGCGAGCGGCCGACTCGGGATGCAGGGGGCTGATGGTGCTGCCGCCCTATGTTTATCGCGGCAACTGGCGAGAGATGAAAGCATATGTGGCTGCCGTGATGCGCGCCACGCCGCTCTCTTGCATGCTCTATAACAACCCGGTAGCATACGGCACTGACTTTCTGCCGGAGCACATAGAAGAGCTTGCGGCCGAGCACGAGAACCTTCAGGCTGTAAAGGAATCGAGCGCGGATGTCAGGCGGATCATGGCTATTCGCGCGCTTATAGGCGAGCGTCTCGCGCTGTTTGTCGGAGTAGATGACGCGATAGTCGAGGCCGTCCGCATGGGCGCTACGGGCTGGATAGCGGGGCTTGTCAATGCGTTGCCAAAAGAGTCCGTAGACCTGTTCAACTATGCGAGCAACGGCGAGCATGAAAAAGCGTTCAAGCTCTATGCATGGTTTTTGCCCCTGCTCAGGATGGACACAGTGCCCAAGTTCGTACAGCTTATAAAACTGGTGCAAGAGGAAGCAGGCATGGGGAACGCTCGCGTTCGCCCGCCCCGGCTCGAGCTGACAGGCGCAGAGCTTGACGAGGCGCGGCGGATCATTCGCGCGGCGCTCGCCAACCGCCCGACAAATTAGATCGGTACGAATGAGATTGGGACGGACCATTTCCCATTTTCCATTTATCATTTGTCATTTACCGGAAATAATCGTTCGATCAATGAAAAATGATATATGGAAGATGAATCCCTTGCGGCTCCGATTATTATTCGCTCACTATGGAGGAGACTTATGCTGAAACGACGACCGATGACCCTTGCCGGGCTTGCGGTTATATTTGCCCTGGCGCAGGGATTGATCCCTTTGACGCTGGCCAAGCAGCAGCAACCACAACAACAATCACAGCAGGAGCGATCCGAGCAGCGGCAACCGCAGATCACGCCTGCGCCGAACCGCAAGGCCGATGAGGGGCGCGGCCCGTTCAAGACATTCATGATTCGCGGCGCAATCCTGATCGATGGGACGGGCTCGCCGCCTTATGGGCCTGTCAACATATTGATCGAGAACAATCGCATAAAGTCTATTCAGAACGCGGCCGCGCAAAGTACGGCGCCGAGACAGGACCGGCAGCCGCAGAAACCGGAATTCGAGATCGATGCCACGGGTATGTATGTCATGCCGGGGTTCGTCGATATGCACGTTCACGCGGGCGGCGCGCCGAAGAACCGCGACGCCGAATACCCGTACAAGCTGTGGCTCGCGCACGGGGTGACCACGGTGCGGGGCGTTCCGCTCGGCTCGAATGAGTTCTCGGTCAAAGAGAAAGAGCGCAGCGCAAAAAACGAGATCGTCGCGCCCCGCATAGTCAACTACCAGCGACCGGGGACGGGATGGACCGAAGGCGCTATCGACACGCCGGAGGCCGC
>DASTET010000213.1:0-4777 GCA_035709445.1 Blastocatellia bacterium
GCTGCATTAATCTTGGCCCGTATCTCTGTCGCCCGCCCTGCTCACTATGAACTTAGCCACCGGCACAATGCTCGGCCCTTACGAACTGCTCTCGCCTCTCGGCGCGGGCGGTATGGGCGAGGTCTACCGCGCCAACGACACTCGTCTCAACCGCGATGTAGCAATCAAAGTCCTTCCCGCCTCTTTCGCCAATGACGCGGATCGATTGCTGCGATTCGAGCAAGAAGCACGCGCCACCTCTGCACTCAACCACCCAAACATCCTGACGGTCTATGACATCGGCTCACACGAAGGCTCGCCATACATTGTGGCCGAACTTCTAGAAGGCGAAGAACTCCGCCGGCAGTTGAGCGAAGGTGCTCTGCCACAGCGCAAGGCGGTTGATTACGCGCAGCAGATTGCCTCAGGTCTTGCAGCAGCTCACTTGAAAGGCATCATTCACCGCGACCTCAAGCCTGAAAACATCTTCATCACCACAGACGGGCGGGTGAAGATATTAGATTTCGGGTTGGCGAAGCTGAAGCCGGCGAAACAGGCTGCCGGAGCCGGCTCTGAGCTAGCCACGCAGAAAGCCGTCACTGATCCTGGCGTGGTGATGGGGACTGTGGGATACATGTCACCGGAACAGGTCCGGGGACAAGAAGCAGATCACCGCTCAGACATATTCTCTTTCGGAGCGATTCTGTATGAGATGCTGAGAGGTAGGCGGGCGTTTACGGGCGAGTCACCCATTGAGGTGATGAACGCGATATTGAAGGAAGAGCCGGAGGAGTTGACCGAGACTAACGCGAGGATAAACCCTGCGCTAGAGAGGATAGCGCGGAGGTGTTTGGAGAAGAAGGCTGAGCGCAGGTTTCAGTCAACAAGTGATTTATGCTTTGCGATTGAAGCATTATCAATGCCGTCCGGGTCGCGGATAGAAACTGCCGCGTTGCCCGCAGTGGCCGAGAGCAGAGGCAAGGCACGACTCTTCGGCAATGCGAAGCTGGCGTGGATCGTTGCGGGCGCCCTTCTCGGGCTGGTCGCGGCGTTGCTCTTTATCTTAGCCAGCTTCCGCCGCCCGGCGGTGGATGTGACCGCAACGCGGTTCGTCATCCCCGCCTCTGAGAAGGAAACCTTTACATCTCTAGCAGTCTCTCCCGACGGGCGCCGCCTAGTTTATGGCACCTCTACGGAAGGTAAGAGAAGGCTCTGGGTTCGCCCGCTGGCTTCTCTCACCGCGCAGCCGCTGCCCGGCACGGATAAGGCAGACACCGAGGCTTTTCCCTTCTGGTCTCCCGACTCTCGCTACGTTGCCTTCTTCGCTGACGGGAAGCTAAAGAAGATGGAAATCTCAGGCGGGCCTGCACAGACGCTCGCCGATGCCCCCACTCCAAGGGGCGGGTCCTGGAACCGAGATGGTGTGATCATTTTCTCTCCTACTGCTCAGAGCCCTCTGTATCGGGTATCTGTGACGGGCGGGGAGGCAACTCAGCTCACCACACTCGACGAGTCTCGGCAGGAGACGAGCCACCGCTGTCCCTTCTTCCTGCCCGATGGCCGCCACTTCCTCTTTTTCGCACGCACAATCCAAACGGAGGATAATGTCATATACGTCGGCTCGCTGGACTCGAAAGAGGTGAAGCGAGTTATAAGAGCAGATTCTAATATGGCCTACGCCCTTTCCGGATACCTGCTCTTCGCGCGGGAGGGTACGCTGATGGCGCAGCCGTTCGATGCCGAAGGGCTGCAAGTCACGGGAGAAGCCTTCCCCGTCGTCGAACACATAAGGTACAACCCAGGAAACACGCTGGCTGGCTTTTCCGCATCAGAGGGCGGCGTGCTAGTTTATCAAACCGGCACCCCTGCGCCTAATCAGCTCACTTGGATTGATCGCAGCGGCAACAAGCTCGGCACCGTCGGCCCACCCGGAAGCTATAATCAACTGCGGCTCTCGCCAGATGAGAAGCGGGTGGCGGTGATTCGCGCTGACCCGCCTGCAATCACTACCGACATCTGGCTGATAGAGCTGGCGCGAGGCGTGGAGTCGCGACTGACTTCCGATCCTTCAAGGGAAGACTCCCCGGTCTGGTCTCCCGACGGGAGCCAAATCGCCTTCTCCTCTAACCGCGAAGGCCGAGCCAACCTCTACCAGAAGCTCTCAAGCGGCGCGGGCGAAGTTGAAGAGTTGTTCAAATCTGGCGAAAACAAGACGGTGATGGACTGGTCTGCTGATGGAAGATTCATCCTCTTTCGGACCTTCGGTGAAAAGACGAGGATGGACATATGGGTGCTGCCGACGTTTGGCGACAGAAAGCCTTACCCGTTCCTGCAATCAGAGTTTGGTGAGACCTGGGCCAGATTCTCTCCCGACGGGCGGTGGGTGGCTTACGTCTCTAACGAAACTGGGATGAACGAGGTGTACGTGCGGGAGTTTCAGGGATCGGGTGGCAAGGTGCCGATCTCTACCGGCGGCGGAGGCTCCGCGCGTTGGCGGGTGGATGGCAAGGAGTTGTTCTACATTTCAGGCGGCAAGCTGGTGGCAGTAGATGTGAAAGTGGTTGGGTCAAACTTTGAGGCAGGAGTGCCGAGGGTGCTGTTTGAAATACCTCGTTCAGTTGGCTTCGAGGTGAGTGGTGACGGGCAGCGATTCCTCATACCCATCCCTGTCGAAGAAACGTCGCCGACACCTATCACAGTGGTTCTGAACTGGACGGCGGACTTGAAGCGGTGAGACTCACATCGCGTCAGAAAATCGTTCTATATAGTAATAAATCTGGCTTGACATCAGGGGTCTTCCGCTAATTTGGTGATGTGGAATTGGCTATCATTTTTGCAGTACAGAAGATACGGGGATTTGTCACCAAACGAACCGGCGCAATAAGGTTTTGCCGATGAGTAACTTGCAGCCGCATTCACCAAAAGTGCGGAAGAGCCGACATTAAGGGAGCACTACAAAAGTGGGTTGTCAGTATTTTCTCGAAAGATGGGCGAAATAGGGAGATGGAGGAATAAAACCGAAACCTGCAAGGTGAGTCTGCGCGTAGCGCTTAGTTCAACAAGTGCATGCACCCGAGCCCGCGAAGCGAATTTCGTATGCTTCGATGAGTGCTCCGCGCGGGCCGGGTGATGCGGGGCGTTCGGCGGCTTAGAACTATTGGAGGCAAAGATGGCAAAATGGAGAGTCCTGTTCTTTCTTGTAAGTCTAGTGGTATGGGCCACTAAAGTTGACACACCGGTTTTTGCCCAGACACAGACAACCGATAAAAAGGCGCAAGATATGGCCGGCATTGAGAAACTCCACCAGCAGGATATTGCCGCTACTCTGTCGCGAGATCCTGTGGCGCTGACGGATTTGTGGACCGATGACGCTGTGCGCCTCAGCCTGGGCCGGCCGCCGGAGGTTGGCAAGAAAGCGATTCGAGAGAGCAACGAACGTTGGTCCGCTCTCCCAGGTGTCAAGGTGCTGAGTTACGTTGCAGAAACCAAGGACTTGACGATACTCAACGGCTGGGCAATCGAGTGGGGCTACATCACTGGTTCGTATGTTGAGTCGCCGGGTGGTGAGGTGAAGCAGATTCGCGGCACGAGGCTGATGGTCCTGAAGAAGATGCCGGACGGCAGCTGGAAAGGCTTCCGCGGGATGGGGGGCCCGACGTTCACAGCCCCGTTGGCAGGGCAAGTGGTTGAGGGTCCGGCCGCGCCGGCTGGACGTACCACAGGGGGCAGCGCCGCGGACCTCGCCGCCTTCGAGAAGATCCACCAGCAGGATATAGCCGCTACGTTGTCGCTAGATCCTGTTGCCCTGACGGATGGGTGGACCGATGACGCCGTACGTCTTGGCCTGGTCCCGCCGGCAGAAGTCGGCAAGCAAGTGATCTTCGCGAGCAACCAACGCCTGACGGCTAACTTAAAGGTGCTGAGCTACGTCCCGGAACGCAAGGACTTGACGTTCCTGGATGGTGGCTGGGCAGTCGAGTGGCGTCAGTACACCGGCTCGTTTATCACATCGCCGGGTGGTGCGCCGGTACACCTTCGTGGCAGGGTGCTCATCGTGTACAAAAAGATGCCGGACGGCAGCTGGAAAGGCTTCCGCCTGGCGGGGATCTTCTACTGAGTGAGTTGCACGACAGGTGGAGCTAACTGGCACGCCGCAGAAGCCCATTCGGGCGGGGACAAAGAAGAGTTGATCGGGTCGCTGAGATCATCTATGGAGTCGGCTGAAGCGGCCCTGCGCGCGTTCGGAGAAGAGGCGCTCACAGAGAAGGTGGAGGGACTGGACGGTAAGCCGATGTCGAAGCTTGACTATTTGTATCGTTACATCGCCCACGAGATGTATCATCGAGGGCAGATAAGCGTCTACGAGCGGTTGATGAAGATCGAGCCTGCGCTCACGGTGAAGTTCAGGGAGTTTCTTGCGGCCAATGGCTAGCTTGGCGGCAACGACTAGCGCTCTGAAACGTTAGTTCTTAAATCTCCCTTTTCATATTGGCGGCTCAGCTTCTCTCTCGCTTGCGAGATTGAGAACTGCCACTCGACCTTGTTCTTTAACTCGTTTCGCTCTTTGACAATCGCTTGTATCTCGCGGTCCAACTCCCCAATCGTGCCAATTCGTTGGCTGAGACATATCCGCGATAGTGCCGATAGCTCAAGCTCTGCAATGTTGAGCCAGGAGCCTTTCTTCGGCGTGTAGTGCATCTCGAACCTCTGCGCCAATCGGAAGGCTTCTTCCGGTGCAAGATTCTCATAAAACGAGCTGGCGTTGTGGATGTTGAGGTTGTCCTGTACCAGCACGGTC
>DASTET010000214.1:0-3678 GCA_035709445.1 Blastocatellia bacterium
GCGTTTCTGGTGAGGGCGTTTAATCTGTAGGGGGGCGGATGGAGTAACCACAGAGGACACGGAGGGTCACAGAGGATTCAACCATTCCTCTGTGACCCTCCGTGTCCTCTGTGGTTGATATCCTGAACGATGATTATCGATTTGACTGTAAAACGGGCATCCATTTACACTCTCCCTCTAAATTCGGATTCCGACCTTTTACTCAATGATCTTCTATGGTACCCGAATCAAAGGTGGTGATGATCGCTGGGGCGTATGGTTATGGCAATACCGGCGATGACGCCATCCTGAATTCTGTGACGGGCGATCTACGAAGGGCGATTCCCAATCTCAGGATTATAGCCCTCTCTCATAACCCTGCTGAAACCGGCGCGAACTGTGATGTCGAAGCAATACATTGGCAGGACATCAATCAGATAGTTCAGTCCGCCAGACTATGCGACCTCATGTTAGTTGGCGGCGGCGCGCTTTTCTATGATTATTGGGGCGCAGACCCCGATACGCTGCTCACCGAAAGCCACGCTGAAATCTCATACTTTACCGGCCTCTCCCTCTTATCGAGGCTGCTTGAGAAACCTCTGATGTTTTATGCGGTGGGTGTCGGCCCGCTGCTTACCGAAGAAGGGAGGCTGCTCACTCGCGTAGCCTTCGAGCAGGCTTCTTGCGCGACCGTCCGCGACCCGCAGTCAAAGTCTCTGCTTGAGCAGATCGGCCTGCCGCCGGACCCGGTCCTTGTCACGGCTGACCTGGCATTCCAGATTCAATCAGGCGACTCGAACATAGGACGCAAGATTCTTGAAGCAGAGGCGGGTATGCCGATTCAACCTCCTCTCATCGGCGCGGCGCTTCGGCAGTGGAACGTCGGCGTCGATCCCGATTCGTGGGAACGCGCCGTGGCCGAGGCGTTTGACTCTTTTCTTAGACGGCGCGGCGGCACGCTCGTCTTTATTCCGTTTCACCGCGCCGTCGCAGGCGGCCTTGCAGATGACATTTTGCTTGCAACCCGGATCAGGCAACGCATGGAGCGTAAGTCTCAGGCCATAGTATTGCAAAAGGAGCGCGCGCCCGAAGAGATTGCAAGCCTCGTCGCTCAATGCGACCTGCTGCTCGGAATGCGGTTTCACTCGCTCGTCTTCGCATTAAAGGCTGGCGTTCCCATAGTCGCGCTGACCTACGATCCGAAAGTGAGCAACCTGCTCGCCAATCTCTCTTTGACTCGTCTCGGCATCGCTCCCGCCGAAGCCGCCTCAGACCGCCTCGCCTCTATGCTCGAAGACGGCTTTAGTAGCCGCGCGTATTTCAAGACCGGGATCGAAGCGAAGGTGCGGGAGCTTGCGGCGCTGAGCGGAAAGAACCTGGAGCGAGCGGTCGAGCTGTTAGCCATCCCGCCTCCGCTCGCGCCGCTCTCCTCGTCAGCCATCAGCGTGCTCAATCGCCCGGCTGTCAGGCAAACGATCTCACGGCTCGGATTTCACGATACGGTGAATAATCTGATCGGCAGCGCCATAAGCCATTCATCTGTAACTCTCCAGTCAACCGGACAAAGCGAAGAGATGATCGCAACGAGCCCTCACGCGACGAATCGCGCGGCAACACGCCCGGCCGATTTCGGCCATTTCATTCGCCAGGCGCGAGAGAACTCGCCAGCCCCAAAGAAGCGGACCTCAGCCGAAACTATCAGCGCGACACGCCGACCGTCGGTCGCCTATCTCACTTATATGCTGCTCGATTGGCAGACGCAAAAGCCGCGCTTCGGAGGCGGCGAGCGTTATGCCCTGACTCTGGGAGGTCTGCTCCGGGATTCAGGCTTCGATGTCACATTTTACCAGGGCGCGACATCCCGCTTTACAGGCGAGTATTACGGGTTTCCGGTCATCTCGATCCCGTTTGCTCAAAGCTACTCGGAGTTTCAATACGGGTTGAGCGACGAGTTCTTTCGTCTGACAGAAGGGTACGATCACATAATCTATAATCTTGCAGAGTTCTCTACGGGCGAGATGCGCGAGGACGCGGTGCTGATCTGTCACGGCGTCTGGTTCGATCATAATAACTATCCGCCGCCCACGGCTTACCGGACCCGGGAGTGGTTCTCTCATCTATATCGAGCCTTCGGGCGACCACGGAAAGTCGTCAGCGTCGATACGAATTCGATAAATGTGATCCGCGCTCTCTGGCCGGAGCTGGCCTCCAGGATGATCTATGTGCCGAACTGGGTCGACACTCAGATGTTCAGGCCTCCGCCCGTTCGTGACAATGACCGCCTCACCGTGCTGATTCCTCGTCGCAGCCAGATCAATCGCGGCTCACAATTGATAGGGCCGATTCTCGACCGCGTCCATGAGGATTGCGATTTCATCTGGGTAGGTGAAGGAGAGATTGAAGAGACCGAGCACATCAAGCGCGTAGCAGAACGCGACTCGCGGCTCCGCTTTGACTGCGTTCCTTTCGAGCAGATGCCCGACTTTTACCGGCAGGCGGATATATGCGTCATACCGACCATAGGGAGTGAAGGCACGAGCCTCTCGTGCCTTGAGGCGCTTGCGAGCGGGTGCGCGGTTATTGCTACGAATGTCGGGGGGCTTCCCAATATGATTCAGCACGAAGTCTGCGGCCTGCTCGTCGACCCGGAGCCGGAAGAGATCGCAACGGCCATCAACCGCCTGATTGCCGACCCGCGCGAGCGAGCCAAATATCAAAGAGCGGGTGTGGCGGTAGCAAATCACTTCGACATTTCGCGCTGGCGTAAACGGTGGAATAACCTTCTGCATGAATTACAATGGCTAGCATAGGGTGAGGGAGAAGAAGCGATGGGTGGTTCGCAGATGCGAAGCAACGGGACGGGCGGCAAAAAGAGAGTGGCATACCTGACAAATATGCTGCTCGACTGGGAGACCGGAAGACCTCGTTATGGAGGCGGCGAATCCTACTGCATAACTCTGGGCCGATTGTTGCGCGATCTCGGGTTCGAGGTCACTTTCTTTCAGGCGGGAAACAGGGCCTTCGAGGGCGATTATTACGGCTTCAGGGTCATCGCCATCCCGCACGGCGACTTTGTTTCGGAATTTCAGGTGGGCATATGCAACGTGTTCTACCACCTGACCCGGGAGTATGATCACGTAATATACAACATCCCGACCTACGCTTCGGGACTGCTGCGCGACGACGCGCTGGTCATATGTCATTCCGTCTGGTTCGACCACGACAACTACATCCCGCCTATCGAGTTCCGCACCCCTGAGTGGTTCGAACAGCTATACCGAGCCTTCTCTCGCCCGCGCCGCATCGTGTCGGTAGACACGAACGTCATAAACGTCATTCGCGCGCTGTGGCCTGAGCTGACTGCGCGGATGACCTTTATCCCAAGCTATGTCGACACCGATCTTTTCAGCCCGCCCGAGCGGCGCGAAAAAGACAGGACCACGGTCCTCTTTCCGCGCCGCGCCGAGTACACGCGCGGCTCGCGGCTGCTGGAACCGATACTTCAGCGGGTGCCGCACGAATGTCGTTTTCTATGGGTAGGCGAGGGCGAGCCGGAAGAGACTGAGCGTATCAAGGCGCTCCGAGAGCGGGACAGCCGTCTCGAATTCTTCGCCGCCTCGTTCGAGCAGATGCCCGGGTTTTACAGAGAGGCCGATATCTGCGTCATCCCGGCGGTGGCGAGCGAGGGCACCTGTCTTG
>DASTET010000215.1:0-3562 GCA_035709445.1 Blastocatellia bacterium
GTTTCGCCGACGAGGGGATTGATCGATAGCACGTCCTCGTTGCCGGGAAGCGCGAGCATGTAATCGATCACAGCATCTGCGACTCGCGGGACGCTGAGCGTCGAGGTGAGCAGGAGAGGCGTTTCGATCTCGCCCAGCTCGTTTACCTGTGTCGATCCGGCCAGTTTGCCATACGCGTTGCCAATAAAGACCGCGCCGGGAACCTTCTCGCGGAAGATGTTGCCCGCGTGCGGGAGGATAGCCGTTACGCCGGTGCGGATGTTCTCTCCGCGTATGATGGTCGTATGCCCTACCTGAACGCCGGCCACGTCGGTTATGGCATTGAGCGGCCCCGGAGAAAGAACGCCTACCTTCACTCCGATATCGCGCGCGCGAGGTCTTTCGTTTTTCTGCATGGTCTGCCCGAAAGATATGGACAGGATTAACAGGATGATCAGGATAGAATGTTCAAGGCAATAACGAATTCTGTTCTTCTTGTTGATCCTGTCCATAGAAAATTACTCCTGATTTAAGACTTAACGGCCCGTCTTTTTCGCTCAGCAGTTTAGGTTCACGATGATACTTCTTAGTATTCAATATTTTCAACAGTCTGTGGTTCAGTTGTGGTCTGAGTATCTGTTAGAACAGATAGCAGACCTATTTAACCGTCTATTCCTGTGGACCCTGTTGCGCTACAGCGTGCTGGTGGCGATCAATGATTCCTGGCAGGGCAATATTGCGGCTGATGAAGGGCAACAGGTGAAGGTTGCGGGGCAGGTTATGACAACAACGGATTATTATCTCGCTTTGGTTACATTCCTGGTACTTCCAGTTATTGCGAAACTGCTTCGCTTAACTGGATCAACCCCTATGTGAGATGGTGAAGTTTCCCCCTGTCGCGGAGAATTCACCACACGGCAGCGTGTAATAGCCCACCAATCATCGAGCTCGCGAGCGCGTGGCGCGCTCGCAGGCAGAACTTGCAGCCTGTACGCTCTTTGGGACTGGTACCTACCTTGCAATCTGGACGTCTTTGGAAGCTTCACGAGTTCTCATGACGGGGAACTTTACTGTGTAAAATGCGACGAACGTAGAGGGCAGGGGGTTTCATATCCGCTTTTTGCCAGTATAGCCACTGAACGAGCATATATGCGCCTTTGTCCAGCCACTAAGTAGTAAACAAAGGAGGCAAACCCCTATGAATCTACCTTCATCTCGAACAAGCACTTCGGCCAGGTATCCAGTACGACCAACGCGAATGATCTTTTCACTGGCGCTTGTGATTGTGCTGCTATCCTGGTATGTCCCGATATGGATGCAAGCTGCAGCGAGCGATCTTGATCCTGCTTTTGGTAATGGCGGTATCGTCATCACAGATTTCTTTGGCAGCGATGATATCGCTTATCCCGCCAGCCGAACGGCAGGTTGGTGGCGGCAGGCGTTGCCAACAGTGGCCCTGGCAGCAATGACTTTGCCTTGGCTCGATATAATCGTAATGGCAGCCTCGACACATCGTTCGGCTCAAACGGCTTTGTGATTACCGACATCGGTAATCGTGCCGAAGCGCGGGCGATGGTTCTTCAGCCTGACGGAGATATAGTGCTGGCAGGGCTTGCCGACGAGAATAGTGGTGCGGGCTTTGATTTCGGTCTCGTCCGCTATGAAGGGAAATAGAGTCGGGTAATCACATTGGGGATGAGTAGATGGCTCCGGTCACAGGGGCCGGGGTTTATCTCACCATTAAGAGCTATCGCGATAATAGATCGCCGCGAACACAGTTGACGCGGGCAGGGGTAACCTGCAATCCGCAAGAATGTATGTCCTATCGGGGCAAAAACGAACAAATATAAAGGATAAAGGGAACCACAATGTCGCATGCCACCGAACGCATCCAGTGCCCAGTCGCCTGGACGTTGTTGTCCATCCACTTACTTGTAATTGAAGGAGAAGTAATACTATGAAACCTCAAATATACAGAAACAGCTTTCCGGCCAATCTTTGCTTTCAGCGGATGCGCCTGCTCGTCGCAGTAGCGCTTGTGGCGCTGCCTTTGTTCTGGAACGTCACGGTCAGAACTGAAACGGCAGCCGGCGAGTTCTACCCGATAACTGGCAATGACGTCCTGGTGACGACATCCGCTCTGAGCGGGGCTCCTATAGCGGCGACAATAACATTCACCGTGATTAACACCAACGACAGCGGACCGGGCACGCTCAGACAGGCGATTCTGGACGCCAACGACAACCTGGGCGCTGACATTATTGCTTTCGGTATTCCCGGCCCCGGGCCGCACACGATTGCGCCGACCACGGCGTTGCCTGAGGTGACCGATCCTCTGACGATCGATGGGACGACGCAGCCAGGCTACAGCGGAAAGCCCGTCATCGAGCTGAGCGGGGTGAATGCCGGGATCGGTGTCGATGGGCTGTGTGTGATATTTCCGGGGACCGTTATCCGCGCGCTGGCGATCAACCGCTTCGGCGGGAATGGCATTAAGCTGGTTGAGGGCGACGACACCCTCATCGTAGGGAATTTCATCGGCACAGACGTCACGGGCACCATCGGCCTTGGCAACGGCGGGTCCGGCATCTTCTCTACTAATGATGGACTAAAGGTCGGCGGGTGGACGCCAGCAGCCCGCAACGTCATCTCCGGGAATGGGCGCTACGGGATCGAGACCAGTGGCGGCGGGCCGACGATAGTAGAGGGAAACCTTATCGGCACCGACGTGACAGGAACAAAGCCGCTGGGCAACTCCGCCGGAGGCGTCTCCCTTTTCGGGGGCGTGTTCAATAGGGTCGGCGGCACTACAGACGGGTCCCGCAACGTGATCTCGGCCAACGGCGGCATCGGCCTGGAATGTTTCCTGGCCGGCGAGGTGATGATACAGGGCAATCACATAGGCACTGACGTGTCGGGCAGACGCCCGCTCGGGAACGCCGGGGATGGCGTTGTCGTCAGCGAAAGCTCGTCCCTAATCGGCGGCCCAACGCCCTCGTCGCGCAATATCATCTCCGCCAATGGAGGGAGCGGCATGAGGACGGGGATGGGGGAAGAAACAAACCGCATCGAAGGCAATTTCATCGGCACGGATGTCACCGGGACCAGGGACCTGGGGAACGCCGGGGATGGCGTGGTCATGAATGACATCGCCGGCGCGCTCGGCGGGGCGACCCCGGAGTTCGGCAACCTGATCTCCGGCAATGACGGCAACGGGGTGACGCTGAACAGGTTCCACACTTCAGTGTCTAACAACCTGATCGGCACGGACAGGAGCGGCACGCGGCCGCTCGGCAATTCGCGCAACGGCATATTTATCGCCAACGGAGATAATAGCATCGAGTCAAACACAATCGCCTTCAACGGCGAGGCGGGCGTGCTGGACCTCGGCCCGGAGGCCCAAGACCTGTTCCTGTTCAATTCCATCTTCTCGAACGGAGGCATCGGCATCGACCTCGGCTCGACAGCTCCGGCAGCGGATGGCCCGACGCCGAACGACCCCTGCGACGTCGATGATGGCCCAAACCACTTGCAGAACTTCCCCGTCTTGACGGCGGTCTCTCTTTCCGCCGGCGGCATACGG
>DASTET010000216.1:0-5375 GCA_035709445.1 Blastocatellia bacterium
ATTATCTTCTCGGTCGCCTCGCGGTCGAGCACCTGAAACTCTACGACCTCATCTATCGTCGCAGCCAGAGAATCTACGAACATGGCGCTGTGCTCCCGGCTGAGCTTGCCGCTTGCCCCTCTGCGGTCGTCCTCCTCCTCGACGGCGTGCGTGACGAACCCCACCTGCGCGCCTCGTGTGTTCTCTTTGAACCCTGAGAGCGTCATCACGACTGTAGTGTTCGAGAGCGAAATCCTCGTGCCCGACGCATCGGTGAACCGCCCCTGCTCGAACGCTTCGCCGAGAAACTGCTGGACGACCTGATCGGCCATATCGATGTTGCGGAAGTAGAGCACCGAATGCGGATTATCCTCGGCGGCTTTCGAGAGCAGCCCGCTACGCTCGCCGTAGCCGACGTAGCTCGGGTCTGCGCCGATCAGCCTCGACATGGAAGAGCGATGAGTGAACTGGCTCATATCGAACTCGGTTATCTTGTTCGGCGAGCCGTAGAGGAACCTTGCAAGGGCGGTGGCCATTTCATGTTTGCCAACGCCTTCCGGCCCCACGAATAAAAATACTCCGTCGGGCCGTTCGGGTCTCAGCTCAAGCCCGAGCTTCGCTATGCGGACCACGCGCGCGACATCGCGCGCCGCGCGCGGCTGCCCCGGCACCGCCTGATTGAGAAAGTCTTCGAGCCTTTCGAGCCGCTCTGCCGGGTCCTCGTCCATTATCTCGAGCGGCAGCCCCGTAGTCTCCGAAAGCGTCTCGGTGACGCATTCGCGAGTGAGACTTGGGTGGCCTGCGAGCGTGGCCTTTGCCGCCGCCTTGTCGAGCAGGTCGAAAGCCTTGTCGGGGAAGCTGCGCGAATGCAGGTAGCGGTCCGCCATCTCGACTATGAGCGAGATGATTCCCCCATCGATATTTATGCCGTGATAGGACTCGAACGCGCTGCACGAATGTGTCAGTATCCGGCGCGTCTCTTCGGGCGAAGGCTCGTCGATGATTATTGTGCTGAAGCGGCGGGCGAGCGCCTCGTCGCGCGCGATATACCTGTAATACTCGGCGAGCGTCGTAGCGCCCACACAGGTTATCTCGCCTTTCGAGAGCGCACTCTTGAGCAGGTTGGCGACATCTCCCATGCCGGAAATCCCGCCCGCATTGAGCAGAGTGTGTATCTCGTCGAAGAAGAGTATCACATCGCCCCGGCGTCGCACTTCTTCGAGCAGGTTCTTGATCCGCTCTTCGATATCGCCTGAATATTTCGCGTCGGCCAGAAGCCTTATCCGAGAGACTTCGAGTATGCGTTTGCCCCGCAATCTTTGAGGCACGCGGCCCTCGCAAAGCTTTAGCGCGACCGCCGAGACGAGCGCGGTCTTTCCGACGCCCGGCTTGCCTATCAAAAGCGGGTTGTTCTTGAGCTTGCGGCAGAGCGTCTCAAGCATCGCGGTTACCTCCCGCTCGCGGCCTACAAAAGGATGCGATGCGGCGGCGAGTGATTCTTCGGCGAGATCGGAGCAATAATCGCCGAGCGCGCCGATCATCGCGCGCGACGGTCTGAGCGCGCTTCTTTCCGGGCCGCCGCTCTCTGTTTTGATGGCGGGCGTCACTGTTGCATCTGAAATCTCGGAGGCGAACAATCGCTCGGCCTTCAGCTTGAACTCGTCGCAGCCTTTGAGTGCCTCTCTGGCGATGTCCGTGGCAAGCGCCGCGCGCAACAGGTGTACAGGCAGCACGAGATCGCTGCTTTCCGAAAGCGCTATACGTCCGGCTTCTGTGAGCACGGTCTGTGTCTCTTTTGGGACTGTTATCGAGTCTGCCTGGTCGGTGTAGCGGCTCGACAAGGCTTCGTCGGCCAGGCGCAGAAGCTCGGTCCTCTCAATGTTATCTTCGTCCGCGCCGGGCGTGAGGTCTTCGATCAGGGCCACGAGCAGATGTAGCGGCGATAAGACCCCGCCCCTCAGCCGCGCCAGACGCCGGGCGCTGTCAAATGCGCGACGCGCATCCGGTCCGAGTAGATTTAGCAATCTTTCTTTTTGCATCGATAGAGCCGAAAGGAGGCGGATCGAGAGCTTCGAATGAAGCCGCATCGCCGCGCGCATCGCTTTCGAGGAAAGCCTATATCGCCTGTCGGCGAAGGGTCAACACGAATTGCGCCGCTTCAACGTCGCTCGTCACTGAATCGTCTCGGATGAGACTATCGTCTGATCATCGCCGGCCAGGGTTACAGGGAGCAGGTGCTCGGCAAACAGGTTCGAGTTCAAGAGGGTCTGCACGATGTAATTGCCCGTTGCCGGGAATGTGACGTTAGCGAATATAGTCACGTTGTCGGCGAACCCGTCGCGCAGAATCTGAAACGGCGACGGCGGCGATACGGCTATCGGCTGAGCGCGGTCCGGCGTGAGTATGCGGACCTCTGAAAGGTACTGGCCCTCGCCCGACCAGTGATTGACTACCGCCAGCTTCAACATAGTGATCGGCAGTTGCGGCACCTGCACGGCATAGAAGATTCCCATAAGGCTCAGCTTATGGCTCATCTCAAGCCTCACGTCCTCGCAGATGATCGTGTAGTGCAGTCGCGGGCCTTCCCTCTTTGCTTGATCGGCCATCTAATCCTCCTTTACAGACAGGATGTTGTGAAACCGCAGAGGAACGCAGAGGCATATTTAAATCCTCTGCGTTCCTCTGCGATGAAAAATCGCTTGAACATAATCTCTCTTATGATCGCACTGACAAGATACAGTATAACCCAATGGCTTTATACTTTATCTATTGACTCTATACCACGGTATAGGTCGTATCATCCTCTTCAGGAGGTGCGTATGCGCCGCGAAAGGTTGCGCATAGGAGAAGTCGCCGCAGAGACCGGCGTGAGCATTCAGACGCTCAGGTATTACGAGCGGCGCGGGCTGCTCAACAAGCCGCGCCGCCGGGCTTCTGGGTACCGCGAGTACTCGCCCGATGTTGTGCGGGCGGTCCGCCTGATCAAATGGGCGCAGGGTATGGGGTTCACGCTCGAAGAGATAAAAGAGCTTGCCTCGCTTTTTGAGGATCGCGCCCACGCTTCGGCGGCAGGCTTTCGCCTCCGGGCCGAATCGAAGATCGATGAGATCGACGAGAGGGTTCGCAGCCTCCAGGCGATGCGCAGCTCTCTAAGGGCGCTCGTCGAATGCACCTGTGACGGGCACTGCCCGATAATAGATGCCGCGCTCGGCGAGGGCGCGAGCACGCAGGCTTTACGCGGAGTAGGACATGAATAGAATAACTGCTGCTTTCGCCGCAGGAGCGCTTCTCTTCTTTGCGCCTCTGGCAGACGCGACCGGTGGGCAGAAGGAAAAGAGAGGTATGAACACTCAGACGAAAAAAGAGGCTGTAATAGCATGCAGGCTCGGCGCGCTGGACGCGGCGCGGAGAGAGCGACATCAATCGCTCAGAAAGCGACTCAATGATTCTGTTCAGGAAGTCCGCGAGCTTCCGGACGGCTACGCGCTCCGCCTTCCCGCAGAAACAGAGATGATTCTTGCAACCGCCGAGTGGGTGACGCTCGAACGGCTCTGCTGCCCGTTCTTTGTTTTTGAGCTGGAGATCGGCGACGAGGGGGCGCCGATGTGGCTCCGGCTTACGGGCGGCGAGGGCGTCAAAGAGTTCCTCAGGGCGGAGCTCGGGCTAAAGCAATAAGCTCCGCGCGCCACAGGTCCGCATCAGACGGTCGCCATGTCTTTAGGCGGCGCGGCTGTGAGCCCCTTGATCTCGGCGAGCAGGTCGTCACGAGTGAAGCCTGCTTTTTGAATTATTCGCGTTGCCCCTGTATTGAGCGCGCGGCGCTCTTCGTTCGTCAAATCGCGCGCCGTTATCAGGATGACGGGGATATTTCTCCACTCCGGGTTGAGGCTCAATCGGTGAATCACCTCGAATCCGTCCATCTCCGGAAGCATCAGATCGAGGATTATGCAGTCGGGTATGGATGTCGCGAGAGAGTCGAGCGCCTCGCGCCCGGTCGTGGCCGTGACGGTCTCAAACCCGCTGTCTTCGAGCATGGCCACGACCAGGTCGAGCGCGTCCGGCTCGTCGTCGACGACCAGGCATCTAGCCTCCATCCCGCCCACTTTTCGAGCGAGCGTCTGAATCAAAGACTCGCGCTCGACGGGCTTGCCGAGAAATGCGCTTGCGCCCGAGCGAACCGCCTGCCGCCTGGACGAAGCATCCGAGGAGGCGACGACGATGAATCCCTCTTTGTGATCCTCGGCGGCTCGCTCTATAAGCTCAGCCCCGCCTTCGAGAGAATCCAGATCGACTGCGATGACCGATGGCCGGGCCATGCGGGCTATCTCCAGCCCTCGTCCCGCGTCGTCGGTAGCCGCGACAGAGTATCCCGCTTCTGCCAGATACTTCTTCATCAGGTAGAGCGAGGCCGGGTCGGCTGCGACCACGAGCGCGGTCCGGTCCGGGTCCGCCACAACGGACTCCTGCTCCGGTGAGGCCGCCACGCGGCCTTCAATCTCAACGGGCAGGGTGAGTGTAAAAGTAGCCCCCTGGCCAGGACGGCTCGAAACGGTTATCTCGCCGCCGAGCAGCTCTACGAGCCTGCGAGTAATTGCAAGCCCGAGCCCCGTCCCGTGGCGGCCCGATTGTCTGTGAGCGCCGACCTGTCGGAACTCGTCGAACAGCTTCGGCAGGTCCGATTCGCTTATGCCTATCCCGGTATCGCTGACGCTTATGCGGACGCGCGAGTCGCCCGCCCGCTCGGCGCGAGCCTTCACCTCGCCTTCGGCGGTGAACTTGATGGCATTCGAGAGCAGGTTGATAAGAATCTGTTGCATCCTTGTGCGGTCGGTGCGAAGCGTGGGGAGCGATTCTTCCGTTTCGATAGAGATCGTTATGGGTCGGCCTTCTCTTAACGGCTCGACGATTGCGACGGCCCTCTCCATCAGGTCGCGCAGGTCCGTAGCTTCCGGGTAAACATCCATGCGGCCCGCGTCGATCTTTGAAAGGTCGAGGACGTTGTTGATCAACTCAAGAAGGTCTCGCGCGTTGCGCGAGACGCGGTCGATGTTGCGCCGGTGCCGCTCGGAGAGTTCGAGCGAGCGGTCTTCGGAGAGCAGCGAGGTAAAGCCTATGATCGCGTTCATGGGCGTGCGAAGCTCGTGCGACATGTTGGCAAGGAACCGCGCCTTAGCCTGGCTGTCGAGGCTGAGCCTGCGGTTCTGCTCTGAGAGTATGCGGTTGTGCTGTTCGAGATCGGCCCGCGCATTCTCAGAAGCTTCGGCGCGGTCCCGCAGCTTCCGCACGCTCTCTTCGAGCCGCGCCGTGATCTCTTCGAACCGTCCGGCTGCATCGGCGAGCTGCGCATTCGCCTCGGCAAGCTCCCGGTTTTCTTCTTCGAGGCGAGCGCGCGTCTC
>DASTET010000217.1:0-2291 GCA_035709445.1 Blastocatellia bacterium
AGAGATTCTGACTTCTGGCTTCTGGCTTCTTTATTAGGGTAGTATAAGATTGGTCTATCAGGAATGGGTTAAGATGAAGAGCCAGGATAATTCTACACCGAGAGTGCTTATAGCAGATGATCAGGCAGACGTTCTTGAGGCGCTGCGGCTCCTCTTAAAAGGCGAGGGCTTCAAGATAGAGACTGCTAACACCCCGGCCGGGCTGCTTGAGGCGTTTGAAAAAAGAGATTTCGACGTCGTGCTTATGGACCTCAATTATGCCCGCGATACAACCTCCGGACAGGAAGGTCTCGACCTGCTGACGCGAATACAGAACATGGACAGCACTATCCCGGTCGTCGTCATGACGGCCTGGGGGAGCGTTGATGTCGCCGTCGAAGCCATGCGCAGGGGGGCCAGAGATTTCGTTCAAAAGCCCTGGGAGAACGCAAGGCTGCTTTCGATTCTTCGCACACAGGTCGAGCTAGGTCAGGCGCTCAAAAAGGGGCAGCGTCTCGAAGCGGAGAACAAAATCCTGCGCGAGGACGGGCTGCCCACTCTGATCGCAGAATCGAGCGCCATGCAGCCCGTGCTTCAGATCATCACCCGCGTAGGCCCGTCCGACGCCAACGTCCTCATCATGGGCGAGAACGGGTCGGGCAAAGGGGTCGTAGCCCGTATGCTCCACGCCGTTTCGGAGCGGGCCTCAAGACCTATGGTCACGGTCAATATTGGCGGGCTGTCTGAAGGCGTATTCGAGAGCGAGCTTTTCGGCCACGTAAAGGGCTCATTCACTGATGCAAAATCTGACCGCGTGGGCCGGTTCGAGCTTGCTGAAACCGGCACGCTCTTTCTTGATGAGATTGCCAACCTGCCGTTAAAGCACCAGCCCAAGCTGCTCAGGGTGCTCGAAACGGGCGAGTTCGAGCGCGTAGGCTCATCGAAGACCAGGCGCGCGAACGTGCGAATAATCTCGGCAACAAACGCCGACCTGAACGAAGCGGTGAGCCAGGGCCGATTCCGCCAGGACCTCTTGTTCCGGTTGAACACGGTCGAGATACACCTGCCGCCGCTGCGCGACCGCCGCGATGACATACCGCCGCTGGCTCACCATTTTCTGCGGCAACACGTCGCGCGCTACAGAAAGAACCTTACCGGATTTGATAAAGCCGCGATGCAGGCGCTTATCAAGCACCCCTGGCCGGGCAATGTTCGAGAGCTGGACCACGCGGTCGAGCGAGCAGTGCTGATGGCGCAGGGGGAGGTCGTACAGGCGGCTGACCTGGGGCTGCAAGGCGGGCGCGACATATCGCGGCGACTTGAGGATATGAGCCTTGAAGAGGTTGAAGGCTTCCTCATACAGAAGACGCTCGCGCAGTGCGACGGGAACGTAAGCCGCGCGGCAGAAAAGCTCGGGCTGAGTCGCAGCGCGCTTTACCGAAGACTTCAGAGATTCGGGCTCTGATTGTTCGGCAGAAGGCGGCAGGCGATTTGCCGGTTTAATCTTTTCATGAGCATGATCGAAACAAGTTCCGAAGTGGCCGATTCGCGATTGCCAGGCGCAACCGATTCATCGGAGCTTGAACGGTCTCTTCACGACGCCGCAACAGGCCCACGCCCTCGATCACCCAGACGCAAGCAAGAGGTCAAACCGCCCCGCTACCGCCACGACCGCAAGATACTCCTCATGTGTCTTATGTCGGCCCTTCCTGCGACTATCGTCTCGATGGTATTCCTCTGGACGGGACCGTACACTGCAAAAGTACAGTGGACGCTCACGGTAGTCATTCTAGGCTTCTGGCTCGGGTTCTCGTTCGCCGTAAGAGAAAAGGTCGTCTTCCCTCTTCAAACGCTGTCGAACCTGCTTGCGGCTCTCAGAGAGGGCGATTTTTCCATAAGGGCGAGAGGCGCGATCAACGATGATGCGCTTGGCGATGCTTTTCTCGAGGTGAACTCGCTCGGAATGACGCTAAGAGAGCAGCGGCTCGGCGCTATGGAGGCGACGGCCCTGCTCCAGACCGTTATGGCCGAAATCGATGTCGCAATCTTCGCGTTCGACATGGAACATAAACTGCGCCTGGTCAACCGGGCCGGCGAGCGACTCCTCTCGCAACCCTCCGAAAGGATAATAGGTCGCAGCGCAGACGATCTCGGTCTTGCTGCTTGCCTTGATGGCGATTCGCTTCGCACCTTGCAGATATCGTTTCCCGGAGGCACGGCCAGGTGGGAGATACGCCGGGGCACATTCCGCGAAAGAGGCGTCCCGCATCAACTGCTTGTCATATCGGATTTGAGCCGCGCCCTTCGCGAAG
>DASTET010000218.1:0-3363 GCA_035709445.1 Blastocatellia bacterium
TCTTTATTAGTGAGCAAAGCGCCGCCCAGATCGCGCAGCAGGTCATAAACGACCGCCGCCACCACGACCTCGCCTCTGCCCGATCTGTCGCGCGGGCTGGCCAGAAAGTCTGCCGGGCATTCGGCCAGCCGCCGCGTCAGCGTCTCAAGCAACGGGCCTTCTTCCTTCATCTCGAATCCCTTTCGCCATAATTCGCCTTGCTGAACGCGCGCGCGAACTCTACGAGCTGCTCCCAGGTCTGCACGCGATGTATGTCCCAGCCCTCCTTGCTCGCGCGCGCGAGCGTTTGATTCGTCTGCCAGTCCGACCAGAGGTTTAAGACCATCGTCCCGCCGCCGCGCGCACGTTCGAGCGCCATCCGCGATACGTCCCACCCGCTGTTGTTCTTCTCGTCCTGACTGAACATGGTATCCACCCCGTCGTCGCTTATTACGAGTATGTGGGCCGGGCGGTCCGAAGGCTTACGATTGATGAACGTCTCTCGCAGCAGGTGTATGGGGAAGGCCGTCCACCCGCCGATGTAGCCCGTCAGTATCTTTAATATCTCCCGCTCGTCGCGTATAAACTCGCCCGTCGTCTGATAGTCGTGCGCGCCGCTCCATAGCGTCGCCTTTACGCGAGAGCCGGCCCGCAGCGCCGAAAGCGATATGATCGCGCCTGCAAGCGTCAGGTACGAAGTAGCCACCTGCGGGTTCGGCATCGAGCCCGAACAATCGACGTAGAGGTCTAAGTCGACGGGCTGTTTTTCCGGCAGCGACCCGCTCGCGGTCCCGTATGATCGCTGCACGGTCGTCACGCCGGGTATGACCTGGGGGCTTACGATAGTGCTCTCGAACCAGTCGACCTCTTCGAGCGGCGAGCCGATGTCCCACACGTCCAGCCCTTCGATTAGAGGCTCTTTCGATTCGGGAAGGATGCGAGACGGGAACTTCACAAGATAGGGTAGCGCCCGCTCTCGATAGTAACGTATTGCGATCTCGTGCGGAGTCAGGCTCACGCCCAGCCCTTTCAGTATCTCGCCGAACTCGAAAGGCTCGCGATACTGGCCGCGAGAGTTACCCGCGCTGCCGCTTTCGGAAGCGATCGCCTCTCTTTTCTTCGCTTCCTCTTCTTCCGCGTCTTCGCCTGATCCTTCCGAGCTGATCCCGGCAAGCTCATCGTCGAGCGCCGGATGAATCGCGCCTTCCGCCTCATCCGGCTCGATCTCCGTAAGCCCGTCGGGCGAGCCGCCCGCGCCCGCGTTTTGAGTGTCGAGCCAGCCTTTTAGTATCTTCTGCATCTGCCGCGCCTCGTCTTCCATCAGGTAAGGCAGGCAGAGCGCCGCAAACCGGCCCGCGCCCTTGAGCCAGTCCTTGCCGTATGCGCGAATGACTCGCGCGCCGAGCGCCGCATCGCCTTCGAGCGCGCTATCGATCTTCCCTTTTGCGAGGCTCCCTTTTTGCAATCGCCACAGCACCTCATAAATACGCATGTAAAACGTCCACATGCGGTCGGTCGAATCGCTGCCGAGCGTTTTATAAACGTCGGCCATCTTGAGGGCCGAGCCGCGTTGCAGCCGGTCGTTTATCAGCAGGTCGGCGTAGATGTTTGCGACAAATCCGGCAAGGTGCTCTTTGGTGGGGAGCGCGCGGCGTATGCGGGCGATCATACGACCCTGATCCGACAGATCGGCGGGGCAATAGACGTGATGTCCTATCTCGTGACCGAGGATTTCGAGAGGGAACTTCTCAAGCTTCTGATCGAGCACCTGCGCAAGACTTATGACGATGGCATGATCGTTCAGGCGGATCATTGCGAAGCTGCCTGAAAGGTTCTCGGTCTTCTCTTCCTGTTTGTCGAAGCACCAGCGAGGCTCGCTGAGCTTGGTGAACTTGCTCCACAGCGCGAGCGCTTCCGGCCAGCGCCGCATCCACTCGTCTCTCAATCGGGCAAGCTCAGGCTTTACGCTCATCCGTTCTCCATCAATTCGCGGCCTCGGCGATCAGATAGACCGAATGAGAAAGAGGAATAGTCACGGCGAGCGTGTTGCCGTTCGAGGCCGAGCTGCTCGAACCGGCAAGCTCGATGAAAACGGCTGTGAGAGCCTCTTTCGTGACTTTGCCCTTTTTGTCTATCTTGAATGCGGGCGAGCCGCCGGGCCTGCGCGCCGGAAGCTCTGACCCTGCGCGGTGCAGCGTCGCCCCGAATATGTCCGCTACGATAACCCACAGGTCTTCGCCGTCGAAGGCCACTATCTCGCCATCGATCTCGGTGACCTCGGGCGGGCGCGGAAAGAGGCCGCCAAAGCCGCGAAACCCGCCGACGGCAGAGACTACCCTGAGGCGTTTGCCCGATTGCGAGGCGTGGCCTGCCATTGCGGGCGGAAGCCACGGATCATCGGTCAGGCGGTCGAGTATGACCGGGACTGGAGCCGTATTCGATTCGGGGATGGAGAGCGCCGCACGCGCCATCTCAGGCGAGAGAGCGCGGCATGCTTCGAGCGCGCCCGCGCGATAGTGCGCCATCCCTGAGCGCCACGCGATAACCTTTCCCGCGTCGAGAAAAGATTGAACGTCGCCGCATGCGCGGCCTATCGCTATCATCGCATCGATCCAGAAAGCGGGCCGCGCGCCCGCCGTGACCGAGAGGTTGTAGAGCGCGTTCGTCACCGAACCGGCAAAGCGAGCAGGATCGATTGCGAGCAGGTGAGGCAGCGCGACAAACATCTTTTCCCATCCATGCGCGAGCGCCGGGTATTTCGTCTCTTTTCCGAGAAACCCTTTTGCGACCAGTTCGAGCGAGATGTCGTAAAGCGATTCGACCGTCTTATAGACGCGGTCGGGCGAGACGGCGAAGACCGCGTCTGCGATGGGGCGGGCGACCGAGCGCAGGTGATCGGCGAAGCCGTCCCGGTCGAGCGCCGGGTTGCTGCGCCGGGCGATAGCGAACCTTGTATTGAACCGGTCGCGGCCTTCTTTGAGCGCCTCTGCGAGCGGACCTGTGATCAGCCCTTCCAATGAAGCCATTTCAGATAATTCGTATATCGCTGGTGAAGGTATTTGAGCTTTAGTATGTCGTCGTACATGTGACCGTATAGCTTGCGGCCCTTGCTCCATTCGGCGAGAACGCGCTCTATGCGGACGAGGCGCGAGCGCACCTCGGATTCGGTGACGCCTTCGAGACCTCGCTCGAACTCGGCTTCGAGCTTTGCCACGGGGTCGTCGCGGTCAAGGTCGAGCCTGTCGTACTCGGCGCAGGAGAGATCGAAGAGGCGGCGTATCCAGCCTATCTTGTCGCTTCGAAAGACTGAGTTCGATTCGGCTTCGAAGAAAGGCGAGTCCGCGTCCTGCGAGAGCTTGTCGTGGAGCACGAACGGAAGCGTCT
>DASTET010000219.1:0-10855 GCA_035709445.1 Blastocatellia bacterium
AGAGACAATTCGAGGGGAACATCGCGCAGGATTCTTTAGTAACTGAAGAAAGAGAATATGCTCCACATACCAGTACTCAGAAAAGGCAAGCCGTACAGGAGCCTGGACATAAACAGGGTCGTGCATCATCGCACCCGCGAGCCGTTTGTCGAGATAAGCCAGGCCAATTCGGGATTGATACGCCGTGACCTGCTCGACCAGGAAAGCGCAAAAGAGGCTCTCTCCCGCTTGACCTGCGCCGAGCTGCTTGAAATCTGCAAGCGCGCAGCCGACCACTTTATAAACGACGCGCTCCCGCTCGGCGACGTGGGGCAGACGCCTCAGGATTATGTCGAGCAGGTGTCTGCGACCACGGGGCTGCCCTACGTCCTCGCGCAAAGAAATATGCAAAAGATTCGAAGCGTGATGGCCGAGATGGAGAACGTTTTGAAGGGGCTGACGCGCAACCTCGACCTGACGATACTCGATAGCGGGTACGGCGAGGTCGAAGGACAGGCTTTGAGCTTTTACCCTCGGACACAGTCGCTCGGCGTCGTGCTTCCCAGCAACTCGCCCGGCGTGCATTCGCTCTGGGTTCCTGCTGTCGCAATGAAGATACCGCTCGTGCTCAAGCCCGGCAGCGCCGAGCCGTGGACGCCCTACCGCATCATCCAGGCGTTGATCCGCGCGGGCTGTCCGGCGGAGGCTTTCAGCTACTATCCTGCCGACCACGCGGGGGCCGCCGAGATACTGAGGAATTGCGGGCGCGGGATGCTCTTCGGCGACGCTTCATCGGTTGGGGTTTATAAGGGCGATCCCCGCATCGAGCTGCACGGCCCGGGCTACAGCAAGGTCGTCATAGGTGAAGACTGCATCGATGATTGGGAGAAATACCTCGACGTCATCGCTACCTCTATAGTCGAAAACGGCGGGCGCTCGTGCGTGAATGCGTCGGGCGTATGGGTCCCTTCTCATGCAAAAGAGATCGCCGAGGCGATTGCCGAGCGCCTGGCCCGAATCGAGCCGCGCGATGCGGCTGACCCCGAGGCGAAGCTTGCGCCCTTTGCAGACGCGGGCGTAGCCGGGCGAATCTCGCAGATGATCGATTTCGAGCTTATGGAGCCGGGCGCGCGAGATGTGACCGCCGCCTATCGCGAAGGAGGTCGGCTCGTTACGAGGGAGGGCTGCACGTACCTGCTGCCCACTATCATTCAATGCGAGAGGCCGGGCCATTCGCTTGCGAATCGAGAGTTCCTCTTTCCGTTTGCCAGCGTGGTCGAAGTCGAGCAGCGGAGCATTCCCGAATCGCTCGGACCTACGCTGGTGGTCACGGCGATCACAAAAGATGCGGAGCTGATAAACAGACTTCTCTCATCTCCGCTCGTTGACCGCCTCAACCTCGGCGCGATCCCTACGAATCAGATAGTCTGGAACCAGCCTCACGAAGGAAATCTGTTCGAGCACCTGTATGCGCGCAGGGCCTTTCAAAAGGCAATCGGAGCAGCGTCTTGACCAGTATGAAGATTCTCTATCTAACAGCGGGCGCGGCAGGCATGTACTGCGGCAGTTGCCTGCGCGACAACGCGCTGGCGTCAGAGCTCATCCGACAGGGGCACGATGTTACGCTCGTGCCGCTTTATACCCCGACGCTCACGGATGAGCCAAACGTGAGCCACGACCGCATATTCTTTGGCGGGATCAGCGTCTATCTTCAACAGCACTCGCGGCTCTTTCGCAAGACGCCCTGGATGGTCGACCGATTGTGGGATTCGCTCTTTGCGCTCAAGCTCGCTGCGCGCAGCTCGATTCAGGTCGACCCGAAGGCGCTCGGCGAGCTCACGGTCTCGATGCTCAGGGGCGAAGAGGGGAACCAGCGCAAAGAGCTGCAAAAGATGATTCACTGGCTGGGGAGCGAGCCTCCGCCCGACATCATCGTGCTCCCTTTTTCGCTGCTCATAGGGCTTGCGAAACCTCTAAAGAAAGCCTTGAACCGGCCCGTTCTCTGCACGCTTCAGGGCGAAGACCTGTTTCTTGAAGGGCTCCACGAGCCCTATCGCACGGAGTCGCTCGACCTTATCAGGTCGCAGGTCGGCGTAGTCGATGGCTTTATCGCGGTGAGCGATTTCTACGCGGATTTTATGACGGACTACCTGCGCATCCCGGAAGAGAAGATGCATGTGGTCCCGCTTGGAATAAACCTCGAAGGGTATGAGCCGAAGCCGAGAGAGAGGCGAGACGTATTCACAATAGGTTATTTCGCGAGGGTCGCGCCC
Organism: Blastocatellia bacterium; assembly: GCA_035709445.1. Taxonomy (GTDB): domain Bacteria; phylum Acidobacteriota; class Blastocatellia; order UBA7656; family UBA7656; genus DASTET01. The sequence goes on from DASTET010000219.1 coordinate 2,253, forward strand.
GAAAAAGGGTTACACCTTCTTTGCGAAGCGTACAGGCTGCTGCGCGAGCGGAGCGATTTCGCGGGGGCGCGCATCGAAGTGGCTGGCTATCTAGGTCCTGAGCATCGAGAGTACATGCGCCACATAGAGGAGCAGATGAAAGACTGGGGGCTCGGCGACGAGTTCCATTACCGGGGCGCCGTCGACCGTAATGAAAAGACCGCATTCCTTCAAAGCATCGATGTGCTCTCGGTCCCTGCTACTTACGACGAGCCTAAAGGGATATTCCTTCTCGAAGCTATGGCCAACGGCTCCCCTGTCGTGCAGCCTCGTCGCGGCGGGTTTACCGAGATAGTGGAGAGCACCGGAGGAGGACTCCTGGTCGAGCCGGATAACCCGCATAGCCTTGCTGAAGGGCTCTATTCAATGTACAAGAACCCGTCGATAGCGCGGGAGATGGGAGAGCGAGGCGCTGAAGGGGTTCGAAAGCTTTACAACGTTGCTCGCATGGCCGAGCGCGCTCTCGATGTATATTCAAGTTATGTCGTAGCGCCTGAACGTAGAAGTGCAGAGATAACTCCCGCTGAGGTCGCGTGACATCAGTAAAGAAGCCAGAAGTCAGAAGTCCGTCGAGGCATATCCTGATTTCCATCGCTCGGCATCAATCGAGAGACTACGCGAGAGATTCTGGCACCTGGCTTCTGACTCCTGGCTTCTGATTTCTGGAGGTTCGCTCGTTGCTGGAGATCAAAGGTCTGACCAAGCAGTACCCGACGCCTAGAGGCCCGCTTGCGATACTTTCCGATATAACGCTTTCATTCTCTCGCGGCGACGCGGTTTCGATCATGGGGCCGTCAGGCAGCGGCAAGAGCACTTTTCTATATATCATCGGCGCTCTCGATACGCCTACGTCGGGGACAGTGACGCTCGACGGGCAGGACCCTTTCAAGCTTGGCGAAAATGAGCTTGCCGCATTCAGGAACGAAAAGATCGGCTTCATCTTTCAGGACCACTGCCTGTTGCCTCAATGCTCAGTGCTTGAAAACGTGCTGACACCGACGCTCGTCGCAGGATCGAACGGCAGGTACGTAGAGCGGGCGCGCAAGCTTCTCGAACAGGTCGGCCTTGCAGAGCGAATCGATCATCGCCCGGCAGAGCTATCGGGCGGCGAGAAACAGCGCGTTGCGCTCGCCCGCGCGCTCATACGCCAGCCGCTCCTTCTGCTCTGCGATGAGCCGACCGGAAACCTCGACCGCAAGTCTGCCGAGCTCGTTTCGTCGATGCTTCTCGATCTTCACAGCAAGCAGGAGACGATCCTTATAGTCGTCACTCACAGCGCCGAGCTTGCCTCGCGCCTCCCCATACGTTACGAGCTGATCGAGAGAAAGCTCAAACGGGTGTAATGAATACCTCAACGCTGCTCAAGAAGAACCTCGCCTATTACTGGCGCACAAACCTTGCCGTAGTGCTCGGAGTGGCGACGGCGGTCGCGGTGCTTGCGGGCGCGTTGCTCGTCGGCGACTCGGTGCGCGCGTCGCTGCGCGAACTGTTTCTCTCGCGGCTCGGAAGTACCGATCTGGTCGTCTCTTCGACAAGCTTCTTCCGCGAGCAGCTTGCCCGCGATATTCAGTCTGACGCTCGATTTACGGCGAAATTTTCCGGGGCCTGCCCGCTGATAGTCTTCGAGGGCATCATCGCTCATGAAAAGAGCGGACGGCGGGCGAGCGGGGTGCAGGTCTATGGGGTCGACGATCGCTTCTGGGACTTTCATGGTTTGACGGGCGAGAACAGATCGCCCGAATCCAGCGATGCGCTTATCAGCGCGGGCCTCGCCGGTGAGCTTGATAGCCAGGCCGGTGATTCGCTGCTGCTGATCGTCAGGAAACCTTCCGACATCCCCGCCGAATCGCTGCACGGTCGAAAAGAAGACCTGGGCCGCACCCTGCGTCTGAGCGTGCGCGAGGTGCTGCCTTCGCCCGGTCTCGGAGAATTCTCTGTGCGCCCGCAACAGGGCGCGGTCCGCACGCTCTTTGTTTCGCTCAGCCGGTTGCAGAGAGAGCTTGAGCAGCAGGGCAAGGTCAACACTATGCTTCTTTCCGGCGGCGGCGAGGACGCGGTCCGCGCACAGTCGCTTGTCGGAGAGATACTGACCGGCACGTTCGAGCTTGCAGACGTAGGGATAAAGGTCGGGCAGCTCGACAGTCAGGGCGCGATATCGCTCGAAAGCGAGAGCGCCATCATCTCTGACGCGCTCGCGGATACGGCAAAGGTCGCAGGCAATAAACTCCAGCTCAGGAGCTCGGAGGTACTCAGCTATCTTGCAAACACTATTCGTGTAAACGGGCGCGAAGTCCCTTACTCGCTCATCACCGCGCTCGACCCTCAGAGCCTCAGTGAAGTATGGAAAAAGGTTCCTGAGAGAGTAACGGAGGGTGAACTGAGACTGGATGTAGAAGAGGCATTACGTGCCGCCATGCCGATGAACAGGTATCCTCGAATTCTCTTGAATGAATGGGCGGCGCGTGACCTGGGCGCGCGACCGGGCGATATCGTAGAGATCGAGTATTACCTTTGGGAGCAGGAAGGAAGACTCGCTACTCGCAAAGAGGAATTCCAGTTAAGAGATATCATTCCGATGCAGGGCGCGGCGCTCGACCGCGATATGGTGCCGGATTATCCGGGCATCACCGAAAGCGAGAGCCTCGGCGATTGGGACCCGCCATTCCCTATGGACCTGAGCCGCGTCCGGCCTATCGATGAAGAATACTGGGACAGGTACCGGACTACTCCGAAAGCATTCATCTGGCTCGAAGACGGGCAGCGGCTCTGGCAATCGAGGTTCGGCAAGCTCACCTCGATGAGGTTCTATCCCCAGAACGGCGCTCCTCTCGATCAAGCGGTTTCGAGCTTCAAACAAGAATTAAAAGCGGCCATCGATCCCGTTCAGCTTGGGCTTGGCGTATATCCCGTCCGCGCCGAAGGGCTCGAAGCCTCGCGCGGGGCGACGGACTTCGGGGAGTACTATGTCTATTTCAGCTTCTTTCTCGTAGTGAGCGCGTTGTTGCTCACCACGCTCTTTTTCAAGCTTGGTATAGAGCAGCGGCTCAGGGAGATAGGGCTGCTTCGCGCTGTCGGATTCCCGCTCGGCAAGATTCGCAAAATCTTCATAACTGAAGGCGCGATGCTTGCAACGATAGGGAGCCTCGCGGGGCTCGGGGGCGCTATCGGGTACGGATGGCTGATGATGCTTGGGCTCAGGACGTGGTGGGTCGATGCCGTTGGGACGAGGCTGCTCACGCTGCACATAAATCCGACCTCGCTCGTTATCGGTGGCGCGAGCGGGATCATTGCCGCGCTCGTCTGCATCGCGTGGACGCTCAGGAGCATAGCTCCGGCCTCTCCTCGCAGCCTGCTTTCCGGCTCCATCGAAGGATTAAAGAAAGACGAGCGAGCCTCGCGCGCGTCTTTACGGACCCTGAAGATAACGGTGGTCGTTCTGGCGCTGCTCGGGCTTCTCCTGTTAGCCAGCTCGTGGGGAGGGCTGATAGGGCAGGCCGCCGGGTTCTTCGGAGCAGGTGTGTCGCTCCTTGTCGCGCTCGTCTGTTACCTGGCCGTTTGGATAAGAAGCGACAGGCGGAGAGTCATACAGGGCAGCGGTCTCTGGCCCGTGTCTCGATTGGGGTTCAGGAACATCACATTTCGTCCTGGTCGCAGCGTCCTCTGCGTGGCCCTTATTGCGTCTGCGACATTTATCATCGTCGCCGTCGATGCATTCCGGCGGGACACCGCCGAAACCTCTACAGACCGCAGGTCGGGCACGGGGGGATACCCGCTGCTTGCCGAATCGGTCGTCTCCATTGTTCACGACCCGAACTCTGAGGAAGGCAAAGAGAGCCTCTTTCTCTCGACGGATGCAGAGGGGCGGATAGGAGGGCTGACGTTTGAAAGATTTCGACTGCGGCCCGGAGATGACGCGAGCTGTCTGAATCTATATCAGCCGAAGAACCCGAGGATAATTGCGCCGACCCCCGGGTTCATTCGAAGCGGCCGATTCGCATTTCAATCCTCGCTTGGCCTGTCCGAGGAAGAGAAAGATAACCCGTGGCTTCTGCTCGAAAGGGAAGAGAGCGACGGCGCTATCCCCGTCATCGCCGATGCGAACTCGATGACCTACGTCTTGCATCTCGGTCTCGGCGACGAGTTCGTGCTGACGACCGAGAGCGCCAAGCAAATCAGGCTGCGAATAGTGGCGGCGCTCTCCGACAGCATATTTCAGGGTGAGCTGCTGATGTCGGAAGAGAACTTCATAAGGCTCTTTCCCGAGTATGAAGGTTATCGCTTCTTCCTGATAGATGTGCTGCCGGAGAAGTCCGCCGAGGCGACGCGGTTTTTGGAGGACAGGTTATCGGATTATGGCTTTGACGTTGTCTCGGCCCCGGAGCGTCTGGCCGGCTTTCACCGCGTAGAGAACACCTATCTTTCGACATTTCAGACGCTGGGCGGGCTTGGGCTGCTGCTTGGCACGCTCGGCCTTGCGACCGTGTTGCTCAGGAATGTGCTAGAGATGCGGCGCGAGCTTGCGGTGCTCAAGGCCGTAGGGTACAAGCCTTCGCACTTCACCGTCATGATCCTGTCTGAGAATGCGCTGCTGTTGCTTCTGGGACTGCTGGCCGGGGCGATGTGCGCGCTTCTTGCCATCGCGCCTGCATTCTTTTCGAGGGGCGGTCATCTGCCCACGCTATCGCTGATCGTATTGCTCGGGCTTGTGCTGATTACCGGGCTTGCGGCCTCGCTCGTGGCGACGGCGGCGGCGCTCAGAATGCCTCTGCTAGAGTCGCTCAGGGCCGAATGACGCGGGGAAGCGATCGGCTTCTTAAAAAGGCCAGAACAGCGGAATGAGCAGCGTGGCAAGAATCCAGAAGAGTATGTTTAGAGGCGCTCCGACGCGAAGGAAGTCAGCAAATTTGTACTGTCCCGGCCCATATATGAGCGTGTTGGTCTGGTAGCCCACGGGCGTCATGAAGCTCGCCGATGCGGCAAAGGTTACTGCCATCAGGAGCGGGCGGGAATCCATGCCGAGCGATTCGGATGTGACGATGGCGATAGGCGCGAGCAGCGCCGCCGTAGCATTATTCGACATCGTCTCGGTCAGAATCGAGGTTAAGAGGTAAAAGGCCGAGACGAGAGCCACAGGTCCGAGCGTGCCGATAGACTTTATCAGAAAAGACGAGATCAACTGAGCGGCCCCGGTCTTCTCAAGCGCGATCCCGAGCGTGAGCACTCCTGCCAGCAGAATGATGACTCGCCACTCTATGGCTTCGTAGGACTCCTCAAGGGTGATGCAGCCTGTCAGCACCATCAACACACAGCCTATGATCGCGCTCGCGGCTATCGGCAGAGTATTGGTCGCCGCGACTGCTATCACGCCCGCGATGATCAAGACCGCCGGAACTATCTTATTTTTTCTGAACTCAGGCAGACCGACCTCCGAGACGATCACGAAGGCAGGGTTTCGCTTCAGCCTTTCGAGCCGGTCCCGGCGGACTTCTATCAGGAGCGCGTCGCCCGCGTGAAGCAGAGTAGTGCCTAACCTCTCGTGCATTATCGTCCCACGGTGTCGTATGGCGAGAGCGGTCGCGCCGAATACGGCGCGAAAATTCGTCTCTTTTAATGATTTCCCTTCAAGCGACGAGTTCGGCGCAATCACTGCTTCGACGAGGACCGCTTCGCTCGATTGGAGGTCTTCATCGCGCCACTTGAGCCCGGATTTCAGGACGATGCCAGCTCGCTCTTCGAGCTGCCGAATCTTTTCGACATTGCACCGAACGCGCAGCAGATCGTTCGCCTCAAGCACAGCATCCGGGCCGGGAACGGGAAGCGGGCGGTTGTCTCTGTATATCTCGATTATGTCTATATCAAGGTCATGCACGAGGGGAGAATCTTTTACCTTCTTGCCTACGGACTCGGCCTCGGGCAGCAGGATGATCTCCGTCAGGTAATCACCCATCCCGAAAGTCTGCGTGAGGTCGCCTGGCGATCTTCGGGCCGGTATCATTCGCACGCCTATAACCATCATGTAAAGCGCCCCGACGGCGAACATAATAATGCCCAGCTTCGAGAACTCGAACATGCTGAAGGGGGGCTGCCCGTGTTTTTCGGCGATGGAGCTTACGAGTATGTTGGTTGAAGTGCCTATGAGCGTGCAGACGCCGCCGAACATCGAAGCAAACGAGAGAGGCATGAGGAACTTTGACGGGCTCACCTGTATGTCGCGCCCAAGCCCCACGACTATAGGCATGAAGATGGCGACCGCGGCGGTGTTGTTGATGAAGGCGGAGATGACTCCGATAGTGAGCATGACGGCAAGCAGCGCGCTCCAGAAACTGGCCTTGCCGATCCGGGCGAGCAGGCTGCCGATAAAGTTCACCGCGCCGGTCTTGAAGAGCCCTGCGCTCAGGACGAACATCGCTGCGACCGTGACGGTTGCGGTATTGCTGAATCCGGAGATGCCTTCTTCGACCGTTATGATCCGGCTCAACAGCAACGAGGACATAACGATCATCGCAACCATATCGACGGGCAGCTTCTCGGTCGCAAAAAGGAGGACGGCGATCGTAAGCAGCACGAGCACAAAGAGGATTTCAACGCTTAGCATGAGAAATACTATACACCGTATATGTCCGAGAACCGTTGACGCTGCTCAGCCGTGCCCAGGACGAGGAGACTGGTGCCCGGGATGAGCGGGGTGGAGGCAGTGGGGTTGGTAAATGTGCGCCCGTCTTTGCGCAGGGCCACGATAATCAACCCTGTCTGTGCCCCGATGTCGCTCTCGGCAATCGTCTTACCTTCAAGTGATTCGGGGAGCCTGACGAGAAAGATGTCGACGCCTTCTCCAAGCATCACGGGGTCTCTCCCCTGAAGAATGGAGAAAATCGTCTCCCTTCCGAGCGAGGCGTAGCTGAGCACGAAATCGGCCCCGGCCCGATGTATGGCTTCGAGGTTCCGCTCGTGGGTGATTCGCGAGACGATGTGGAGCTCCGGATTGAGCCTGCGACAGTAGACGGCCAGGTATATATTGATCGCGTCATCGTTGGTCGTGAGTATGACGGCGGGAGATTCGAGCAGCCCGGCTTCTATCAGGGTGTTTCTATCTGCGGCGTCGCCGATTACAAGCCGGTCCGGGATATCGCCTATACGCTGCCGGAGCGCCTCATTCTGCTCGACAATATAAACGGGAATACCTTTCTGTTTTAGCGCGCGCGCTGCCGCGCGGCCAACCTTGCCGCCGCCGATGATCAGCACCGGGTTAAGGTATATCTTGTCGCCGGAGAGCATCTCGTCGACCTTTGCTATCTGCTGTTCGGACCCCATTATGACGGGGACGTCGAAGTCGGCGAGGCGATGGTCGGCGAGGGCGGGCAACATTCTGCCCTTCTCCCAGACCGCAACCATGTTCACGCCGGTCATCTCGCGCAGTCGCGTCTCTCTGACCGTGAGCGAAGCGAGCGGCGTGTTATGAACGGGGAACTCTGCAATCAGCAAATCTTTGAACTTGCCTATGATATGTGTCCGCGTCCGGCCTGCGTTAATCCTATATGCGAGATGCTCGCCAAGCCTCTGCTTTAGAAGCAGCACATTGGTTGCGCCGCTCATTTCGAGTATGTCGATGGAGTCCTCGTCTTCTGCGAGAGCCACGATCCGCACGTCAGGGTTCACTTCGCGGACGGTCAATGTGATATTGGTATTGGTCGTGTCTTCCAGATTTGCGACGATCAGGCAGGCTTTGTCCACTCGAACCTTCTCATAAGTGATCCGACTGTCGATCTCGCCGGTGACCACAAAGACGTCGTCGCCCAGCAGTTGAGCCGCCTTGATCGGGTCGGGCTCAAGTACCACGTAGGGTATGCGGTTGAAGCTGAGTTTTCGGATAAGGCCGGGAGCTATAGTGTCGTACTTGCAGATAATCACGTGGTCCTTGAGGGCGACCGGGGCTTCGCGCGGGGCCTGCAGCCGAATCTGCGCCTCGAGCCAGGGGGCATAAAAAAAGCGGATGAAAGCAAACGGCAGCATGATGAGGAGAAGCACGATTCCCGAAAGCAGGACTACTATGCTGAAGATACGACCGATGTCGCTGCCGAAAGTTATATCGCCAAACCCGAGCGTGCTCATAACGGTCAGCGTCCAGTAGATGCCCGTAATCCAGGAATGGCGTTGCCCCTCGATGTATAACATAATGAAGTGGAACAGCACGGAATATACGGCTATCACCACAATCAGAAAGAGCACGTACTTGAGAAGCGCCCGGATATTCTGCCGTATCTGCCGCTGGCTGAGAAAGAAAGTGAGCTGGGTGGTGAGGAATTTCATCGCAATGAATATATAACTCAGGTCGGGGCAGAGAGGGTAGTTTACGCCGCATATGAACGCAGATGAGCGCGAACCGGACGACATCGATCCTCGCCTCTTAGCGCCGATCTTCGGTCCATTGAACTTCTAGTTTTCGCCAGAATGTTTTACTATATCGGCATTCCACCTTTAGGAGAAAAGACGTGAGGAAGAGGACCATTTTTGCTATAGCCATCGCCCTGTTCTCGACTACGACCACTTTTGCAGAAAACTGGCCG
>DASTET010000220.1:0-8305 GCA_035709445.1 Blastocatellia bacterium
TGGCGGGGCGGCGACGGGGCTGGGCATCCCTCCGCGCTTTATCACGGGCGTTCTCGGGATAGCCAAAGCCTACACGACGCGCGTGGGCGGAGGCCCGTTCCCCACCGAGCTGAACGACTCGACCGGCGAGTACCTGCAAAAACGCGGCAACGAATACGGGGCCGTAACCGGTCGCCCGCGCCGAACGGGATGGTTCGATGCTGTCGTCGCGCGATATTCGGTCATGATCAACGGCATAGACGCGCTCGCGCTGCCAAAGCTCGATGTGCTTGACGAGCTGGATGAGATCAAGATTTGCACAGCCTATACAATACGAGGCGAGAAGACAGAAGACATGCCCTACGGCGCACACGAGCTGGGCCAGTGCGAGCCGGTCTATGAAACGCTGCCCGGCTGGAAGACCTCTACAAGCCGCATCACCGACCACAGCCAGCTTCCCGAAGCGGCGAGGGATTATATAAGCCGCATAGAAGAGCTGTGCGGCGCGCCGGTCGCCCTGATCTCGACAGGCCCCGAGCGGACCGAGACCATAATCCGTCAGGAATCGCCTTTAAGCAGTTGGATAAATGCCTGACCCTTCAGGCGAACAGCATTTCTTTTGAGCCGAGTCAGAATAACCGCAGAGGACGCAGAGGATACGCAGAGGATTTAATGATTCCTCTGCGTATCCTCTGCGTCCTCTGCGGTGAATAAATGAATGGCGCTTTTTCAGCGTGGCGGGCTATGTTAGGCTACACATCCAAAAGATTCCTACCCTGTATGGAGGCGAAGTCGAATGACACCGAGGCCGAAGATATGTAGCACCGTGCTTGAAACGATCGGCCACACCCCGCTCGTGCGGCTCAATCGGCTGCCCGCAAAAGGCTCTGCGGAAGTCCTGGTCAAGCTGGAATCATTCAACCCCTTGCGCAGCGTCAAGGACCGCATAGGCTTTTCGATGATCGAGGCGGCCGAAAAGGAAGGGCGCATCTCTCCCGGAAAGACCACCATTGTCGAGCCGACTTCGGGTAACACCGGAATAGGGCTAGCCATGACTGCCGCCGCAAAAGGTTACCGGCTGATTCTCACCATGCCCGATTCGATGAGCTCCGAGCGGCTACGCGTGCTCAGGGCGCTTGGCGCAGAGATCGAGCTCACCCCGGATGAGCTTGGCATGAAAGGGGCCATAGAGAGGGCCGAAACCATTCTGCGCGAGGTGCCCGACGGCTTTATGCCGCAGCAGTTCAACAACGCTGCGAACCCCGCTATTCACCGCTCGACCACCGCCCTTGAGATAATCGAAGACACGGACGCGAAACTCGATGCATTTGTCGCAGGGGTCGGCACAGGCGGGACCATAACAGGCGTTGGCGAAGTATTGAAGGAGAGACTGCGGAGCGTAACGCTCGTAGCGGTCGAGCCGAAAGACTCTCCGGTGCTTTCGGGCGGACGGCCCGCGCCGCACCCGATTCAGGGCATAGGCGCAGGGTTCGTGCCCGCCGTCCTCAACACCGAGATCATCGACCGCATCATTCCCGTAGAGTACGAAGAGTCGAAAAGGACCGCTCGACGCCTCGCGCGCGAAGAAGGAATACTCTGCGGCATCTCGTCGGGCGCGGTCTGCTGGGCCGCGCTCCAGGTGGCGCGAGAGATGGGAGCAGGAAGGCGTGTCGTCGCGCTGCTGCCCGATCTCGGCGAGCGATACCTTTCGACCGATCTTTATGCCTTTGACGATGAGCCGTCATAACCCGCCTCAAATATGCGCAGTAGTCGCCGAACCGACGATAGAGGCTGCACGCGTTGCCGTCAGGAGGGCGTCGGCACAGGCTGACCTGATCGAGCTGAGGCTCGATTATCTGCGCGATTTCGATTTCAACGACGCTGAAAACCTCCGCCCTCTTCTCGATGCCAAACCGCTGCCCGTCATAATCACATGTCGCGCGGCTACAGAAGGGGGAGATCAGAAGATCGATGATCGGGCTAGGCTTCGATTGCTCGTAGAGGGCGCTCGCCGGATGGCCGACTACTGCGATATAGAAGCGAGCTATTATGATCAGGCGGCCCGTCTCGCCCCGGACCTATCCCGGCTCATAGTCTCTTATCACAATTTCGATGAGACTCCTGCCCGTCTCGAAAAGGTCTATGAGAAGATATGCGCGCTCCCGGCGGCGATCTACAAGATTGCCACGCGGGCCAGAAGCGCAACCGATGCGCTTGCAATATTCCGGTTGCTCGACCGGGCGCGGGCAGAGGGCAAAAGGCTCATTGCGCTTGCGATGGACGAGCCCGGTCTGATCACGCGGCTGATGGGGCCGGTTCGAGGCAGCTTCCTCACGTACGGGGCGCTTGCGCGCGGAGCTGAAACCGCGCCGGGCCAGGTGACCTGCGACGAGATGAGGCGGCTCTACCGGATAGATCGAGTGTCAGAGTCGACACAGATAACCGGGATAATCGGGCATCCGGTCTCGCATTCAGCTTCGCCCGCCATGCACAACCGCGCATTCGAAGCCTGCGGCCTGGACTTCATCTATATTCCGATGGAGGTCGACGACCCCGTGGCGTTCTTCAAACGTTTTATTCGCCCGGCGAGCCGCGAGATCGCGTGGAACCTTCGCGGGCTGAGCGTGACGATCCCGCACAAGACCGCCATAATCGACCTGCTCGACGAAATCGATGAGACTGCGCGAGGGGCGGGCGCGGTCAACACGCTGGTGATAGAAGGCGACCGCGTCAAAGGCTACAACACGGATGTCGAAGGGGCAATCGCGCCGCTGCTCAGCGTCGGCTCGCTCGAAGGCGAGCATTTCGCCGTCATAGGCGCCGGGGGCGCTGCCAGGGCGGTCATATACGGGCTTGCGCGTCACGGCGCGCGAGTCTCACTCTTTGCCCGCGACGTAAAAAAAGCGAGGGCGATTGCCGACTCGCTTGAGGGCATAAGAATCGAGCGGATCGACTCTATCGACGGCATAGCCACGTCGGCGGCTAGCGTGCTTATCAACACTACGCCTGTCGGCATGCGAGGTCACAGCGAAGGGGAAAGCCCGGTTCCTTATGAAGCGTTCGACGGGCGGCGCCTGGCTTATGACCTTGTCTATAACCCGCTCGAAACGCGATTCCTGAAAGAGGCTCAGGGAGCCGGGTGCAAGACGATAAGCGGGATCGAGATGCTTGTCGCGCAGGCCGCGTTGCAGTTCGAGCTATGGACGCAGAAACGCCCGTCTATCGAATTGCTGCGCGATGCCGCGTTAGAAAAGCTGACGTCCGAGAACGAATAGGAGCTAGGGGTTCAGTCTTTCGGCGCTCTGCTGTTTTTTGAGCCTCTTTATCAGCTCGCCCACCTTCTTCGACAGGCTGTCGCCTCGAATGCCCGTGGCGCGAACGATGCCGTCATGATCGATCAGGACCGTGTAGGGTATGGCCTTCACTCGATAGAGCTGGGCGATCTTTCCCGACTCGTCAAAATACTGCGGCCAGCCGATCTCTTCCCTTCTGAGATAGTTTTGGAGCCTGAGGTAATCGTCGTCGAGGCTTACGCCTATAATCACAAAACCTTCTTTATTGTACTTGCGCCACATCGCCTTGACCTCGGGCATATCCTCGATGCAGGGGGCGCACCAGGTCGCCCAGAAATCGAGAAGAACTATCTTGCCTTTGTACCTCTCAAGCGAGAGCTCTTCGCCGTCGAGGGCGAGGACTTTGAAGCCGGGGGCCATCGTCTCGAATACTAGACGCGGGTTGGCAATGATCGCGCGGACCTCGCCTGCGTCGTGCGCTGCCGGGTCGGCGTCAAGATAGGAACGGAGCGCGACCTTGCCTTCTTCATCCTTTCCGAGTTTTATCAGCACGTATCCGATGTTGTAATAAGCCCTCACGAGCTTGCCCCCTGAAAGCTCGATTGCACGCCGGAACGCGGCGGCTGCTGCATCAAAGAGGTTCTTTTCATTCTGCTGGTAAAGCGCCTCGCCAAGCCAGTTCTGTATCTCGGCCTCATTTGCCGGTTTGAGGGCGAGCGATTGCTGAAAGGCGGCGGCGGCCTCTTTGAATCGCGGAATCTGCATAAAGGTATGGCCTATCAGCTCGAAGCATTCCGAGCACTGGCCTTTGCGCATCTGGGCGGCGGCCTGGAACTCTTTTATGGCTTCGTCATACCTTCGCTCGCGGACGAGACGGCGACCGCGCGCAAAGAGGAGCACGAACTCATCCTGTTTTTCGAGGGCCGGGTTCCTGAAAGGCTCCTGGGCCGTGGCAAAGGACGGAAAAGAAACGATGCCTGCTGCCAGGCAAAGGATGGCAAGAAATGATAAGCAGACGCTACTGCACCTGTTCATACTGCAACTCCTGTTTGTACGAGTCTAACTAAACCTGCGGGCCCGGCTGGGGATGCCGGAAAAATTTCAGGCTCAGTCGAGCCTGATCTCAACTGTAGCTTTCGACTTAGATTCTCTCGCTTCGAGGCGACGGGCAATGAGCGTCAGCCCGCCTGCGCGAATCTGGTCATCCGGCACGGGGAAGAACAGTATACCCTGTCTCGACTCGCCTTCGCCAAGCGACCCGGACAGGTCGAGCCCGTAAGACGCAAAATCGCTTCGTGACTCTCTGTAGCCGCCCTTGCTGTACGTGCTTATTCCATAGTAAGAGATCAACCGCTCGTAGGCCTTTTTTGGCTCCATCGATTTATAAGTCCTGTTGCTCGACACGCGGACTTCGAATCGGGCCTCGTCGATCTCGAAGGGCTCGGTCCTCGAATTGGTCACCCTCACCCGCACGGGCAATATCCCGGCGAGGATCAGGTTCGCATCGAATGTGTCATAAAGATAGTTTTCGTCCGCCACCGCTTCTGCCTGAATGGTGAGACCGTACGCCTCCGTCCCGGCGTTTGAAATCGGAGGCTGCGCGGGTCGGGGCTGAACGTTGAACGGCTTTCCGCCGCAGCCTGCAACCGATACGAGCGCCAGAAGAGATGAAATGATAGCGATAACTCTCATTATGATGTGTGATGCTATGACAGCCGCGCGCAAGGTGTCAACTTGCGACATTTGAGGCCGCTATGATAACTTGACATCTTTCCGCTTACAGCCAACACCCGGCATGGGCATGCAGGATCGGACTTTGAACCTTTATCGTTCCTCAGATTCCTGTTCATCCTTGTTCGATCAAGTGGAGGCGTAAGACAAACTCTTAGAAAGAGACTATAAGAAGATATGATCAGGTCTTACAAAGGCATCAAGCCCAAGATAGCGGCGACGGCATTTATCGAAGCGAGCGCGCAAATAATCGGCGACGTAGAGATAGGCGAGCACTCAAGCGTCTGGTTCAACTGCGTCATACGCGGAGATGTTCACAAGATACGCATCGGCCACAGCACGAACGTCCAGGACGGGACCATAATCCATGTGACCAGTGGACGGTTTCCGACCTCCATAGGCAATTACGTCACCGTCGGCCACGGCGTCGTGCTCCACGGATGCACCGTGAAAGACCGCTCGCTCGTAGGTATCGGCTCGATAATTCTCGATGACGTGACCATAGGCGAAGAGTCCCTGATAGCCGCAGGATCGCTGCTCACTCCGGGGATGGTTGTCCCGCCCCGGTCGCTCGTCATGGGCTCGCCCGCAAAGGTGCGCCGCGAGGTCACAGAAGAAGAGATTGCGCGCATCGATATGCACTGGCGGCACTACATCGAGTATAAGGCCAGTTATCTGGCCGAAGCCTTTCAAAAGTTCGGCGCCGAAGTGTGACAGGCAGGGTTTTACTAGATGATCAAGAAGGTTCGCGGCACGCAGGATATTCTCCCCGCTCGATTCACCGACAAGATCGATGCGCAGATAGAGCGATGGCATCTGGTCGAGCGCGCGGCCCGCGAGGCTTTCCGGCGTTACGGCTTCGAAGAGATTCGCACCCCCGTCATCGAGCAGACGGAGCTGTTCGAGCGCGGGGTTGGGACCGAGACCGATGTCAACAAGGAGATGTACACCTTCGGCGACAGCGATGAGAAGTCTATCTCGCTCCGCCCCGAAAATACCGCATCGGTCGTCCGCGCTTATAACGAGCACGGCATGTTCAACGAGCCGGGGCTGGTCAAGCTCTACTATATCGGCCCGCAGTTCCGGCGCGAGCGGCCTCAAAAAGGGCGTTACCGCCAGTTCTGGCAGATAGGCGTAGAAGTCCTCGGCCAGAGCGACAACCCGGCCATCGAAGCCGAAGTCATAGAGATGCTCGACTGGTATTTCAAACGGCTCGGGATAACCGGGACCGAGCTGCTGATAAACTCGATAGGCGATCAGCACTGCCGGCCCGCCTACATCGAGGAGCTGAAGCAAGCGATCCAGGAGCGGCTGCCTTATCTCTGCGGCAATTGTAACCGCCGGTACGAGACGAATCCTTTGCGCGTGCTCGATTGCAAGGTGGAATCGTGCCAGCCCTATTTGAACGAGCTTCCGGCGATCATCGATCGGCTGTGCGAGCCCTGCCGCGCGCACTTCGACGAGTTCCGCAACATGCTCGAAAGCCGCCGTATCGACTACAAGATCAACCCGCGCCTCGTCCGGGGTCTCGACTACTACATGCGGACCGCGTTCGAGATCACGGGCAGCCAGCTCGGATCGCAAAACACGATAGTCGGCGGCGGGCGTTATGACGGGCTCTCGGAGCTTATAGGCGGAAGATCGGTAAAAGGGTTCGGGTTCGCCTTCGGCATGGAGCGTATGGTCCTGAGCCTGCCTGAGTCGGCTGTGGAAACAACAGCGAGCGCCCCGGACCTGTATATGGCCTACATAGGCGAAGATGCCCGCCGCCATTCGTTCGACCTTGCCCGGCGGCTGCGCGAGTCGGGCGCGAGCGTGGTAGTCGATCTCGAAGGGCGAAAGCTGAAAAGGGCGCTCGCAATAGCCGACAGCCTGCGCGCGCGCTACACTCTTATAGTCGGCGAGGACGAGATCAGAAGCGGCAGGTTCTCGCTGCGCGATATGCAGAGCGGCGAGCAGAAGAGCCTTTCGGAGTCGGAGATAGTTGAAGCGTTGAAGAATAATGGACAGGATCGACGGGATTGACATGAGAACTCTGTTAATCCTGTAAATCCTGTCCATTAACTGGTTTTAATTCTATGTTGGATAATCTTGGCAGTCTGAAGAGAACACATTTTTGCGGCGACCTGAGGCCCGAACACGCGGGCGAGAACGTATTGCTGATGGGATGGGTCTATCGCCGTCGCGACTTTGGCCCGCTCACCTTTATCGACCTGCGCGACCGTGGAGGGATCGCCCAGGTCGTCTTTGATGCGGAGAAGAACCCCGAGGCTCACGGTCGCGCAAAAGACCTGCGCAGCGAGTATGTAGTTGCTGTCGGCGGCAAAGTCGTCATGCGCGACAAGGATAAGATCAATCCGAATCTGAAATCGGGGCGGGTCGAAGTCATCGCCCGGGAACTGTACGTGCTCAATGACGCCAGGACGCCGCCTTTCTCTATCGAATCGACGAACCCGAGCGAGGAGGTCAGGCTCAAGTACCGCTATCTCGACCTGCGGCGCGAGAAGATGCAGTACAACATCAAGCTGCGACACCGCGCGGCCATAACGGTTCGCCGCTATCTCGACGAGCATGGCTTTTATGAGATAGAGACGCCGATGATGATAAGGACGACGCCGGAGGGGGCACGCGACTATATCGTGCCGAGCCGGTTGTCGCCCGGAAACTTTTACGCGCTGCCGCAGTCGCCGCAGATTTTCAAACAGCTCCTGATGGTCGCGGGCTACGACAAGTATTTTCAGATCGCGCGATGCTTCCGCGATGAAGACCTGCGGGCCGACCGGCAGCCGGAGTTTACCCAGATCGATATCGAGATGAGCTTCATACGGCCCGACGACCTCTTTAAAGTCATAGAGCCTATGATGGTCGAGCTTTCGCGCTTGATAGATGTAAAGGTAGAGCACCCCTTCCCTCGAATAACCTATGCCGAAGCGATGCGGCGCTACGGTACGGATAAGCCCGACACGCGGTATGAGCTGGAGCTGGTCGACCTGTCGAGACTGTTAACCGAGACCGAGTTCGCGCCCTACCGAACCACACTCGACGGCGGCGGGCAGGTGAAGGCGATCACGGTCAAGGGCGGGGCGAAGTACTCTCGCAAGAACCTGGACGAGCTGGTCGAGGTGACCAGGCGTTACGGCGCGGGCGGCATGGCATGGATAAAGCGGGCCGAAGGGGGCGAGATCACGTCTTCGCTTTCTAAAGCGCTCGGGGATGAGAAAGTCTCAGAACTGGCTTCAGCAGCCGGTTGTGAGGATGGAGGCTGTGTACTCATAGTCGCGGGCAAACCTGCGGTAGTGGCC
>DASTET010000221.1:0-6025 GCA_035709445.1 Blastocatellia bacterium
ATTTTCCTATTCTGATCGTGTTCGTGGCCGCCTGCGGGCTGGCAGCGATAATCATTCTTATCCCGCGACTGCTGGCGAGAAAGAAGCCAACAACGACCAAGCTTATGCCTTATGAATGCGGGGTCGAGCCGGTCGGCACGGCGAGAGAGAGACAGTCTGTAAAATTTTATCTGGTGGCGATGGTTTTTCTGCTGTTCGATATCGAAGCCGTATTCCTCTTGCCCTGGGCAGTCGTCTTCCCCCAGGTGCTTAAAGACCCGGCCTACAGCTCGCTCAAATATGTCTTCTATGGAGAGATGATGGTCTTTATGGCGGTCCTGCTTGTAGGGCTCGTCTATGTTTTGCGCAAAGGCATACTGGAGTGGAATCGCTGAAGTCGCAGGTCATTTCTCACTTGACGGTTATCAAGCACGGGCACAAGCGATCAATTTATGACGACTGACCTACTGTTACCGTGGATAATCAAGATCGCAGTCATGATCGGCATCCTTTTGACGGCTGTCGCTTATATGGTCTTGATCGAAAGAAGGATACTCGGTTTCATTCAACTGCGCACCGGCCCGAACCGGGTCGGCCCCTTCGGACTTCTCCAACCCGCGGCCGATGGGATCAAGTTCATGTTCAAAGAGGACATCATCCCGCTCACGGCCAACAAGCTGCTCTATATCATCGCGCCGACGCTCATACTGATCCCGGCCCTGATGACCTTCATCGTCATTCCCTACGGCAGCTCGATCACGCTGTTCGGCTACACGATAGATCTATACGTCACGCGATTCGACGTGGGGCTGCTCTATATGCTCGCGCTGGCGTCGGTCGGCGTCTACGGGCTGGCGATTGCCGGATGGGCTTCAAACAACAAGTACTCGCTCATAGGCGGCCTTCGCGCAAGCGCGCAGATGATCAGCTACGAGCTTGCGCTCGCCTTATCGATAGTGGGGGTGCTGATACAGGCGGGCTCGCTCGATCTTGTCGAAATAGTCGAGTCTCAAGGCGGGTGGAACGGTCTTCGCTGGCACGTCTTTTATTTCCAGCCGCTCGGCTACATCATCTTTTTCATCGCGGCGCTTGCGGAGACGAACCGCATCCCGTTCGACCTTCCTGAGGCGGAGGCCGAGCTTGTCGCGGGATATCACGTCGAGTACTCATCGATGAAGTTTGCAATGTTCTTCATGGCCGAATACGCGAATATGATCACCTCGGCCTCGCTCGGGACGACGCTCTTTTGGGGCGGGTGGATGGGTCCGGGCGTCGACCGCTGGCCGATACTCAGCCTGGTCTACTTCGTAGCCAAGGTCTCGGTCTTCCTCTTCATATTCATCTGGATTCGCTCGACTATGCCGCGCTTCCGCTACGACCAGCTTATGCGGTTCGGGTGGAAGGTGCTGCTGCCGCTCGCGCTGTTGAACATAGTGATCACCGCCACCCTGGTCCTGTTCATCGGGTAGAGGCCGAAATGGAAAAAGCCCTTTTCATCGCCTTCGCCGTCGTCGCCGTCGCCGCAGCGCTGAACATACTCTTGCAGCGCAATCCGCTCTACAGCGCGCTGTCGCTCGTAGGGACGCTTGCGGCGCTGTCGGCGCTCTACATAACTCTGCGCGCGCATTTCATCGCGGCGATTCAAATCATCGTTTATGCGGGCGCGATCATGGTGCTGTTCGTCTTCGTGATCATGCTGTTGAACGCGCCGAAAGAGGTGCCGCAGATAGACAAGCAGAAGGGGCTGCGCTATCTTGCGATACCCTTCGCCGGGCTTCTTCTGGCCGAGGCGTTTTATGTGATCCAGAGCGTCGATCTGACGACGATGCCCGCGGCGGAGGGTTCGAGCCGGGACGTCGGCACTACCTTCAGCGTGGGCGTGAACCTCTTCACCGATTACCTGCTGCCGTTCGAGGTTACATCGGTGCTGATTCTGATGGCCATAGTGGGGGCGATGGTGCTGGCGCGGCGCGAGGGGGATTGAGTCATTTGAAGTTCAGGCTATGGGCCTCAAGGCCCAGGAGTATCTTATGGTTCCTTTGTCGTGGTATCTAGGGCTTTCGGCGCTGCTCTTCACTATCGGCGCGGTCGGCGTCTTCATCAAACGAAACGCGATCACGATCTTCCTCTGCATCGAGCTGATGCTCAACTCGGTCAACCTGACGTTCGTCTCGCTGTCGGCCTTTTTCGGAGACATGGGCGGGCAACTGTTCGTCTTCATCGTTATGACCGTGGCGGCGGCTGAGGCCGCGGTCGGGCTTGCGATAATAATATCAATCTTCCGCAACCGCGAATCGCTCAACGTCGATGAGGCCAACACGCTGAAGCTTTGAAGGGTACAGACAAAAAATGCTAGCCGGAATAATTCTCGCGCCGCTTGCAGGCGCACTGATCATCGGGTTGTTCGGCAAACGGATGGGCGAGCGGCTGATAGGGCTCATCGCCTGCTCGACGGTCGCCGTCTCCACGGTCCTGTCTTTCTACGTCTTCTTCTCGAACCTGCACGCGCTCGAAGCGGGAGAGAAGATATATCAGTACCTTTTCACCTGGATAAGCGTCGGCGGATTTCGCGCCGATTTCGCGCTGCTTCTCGATTCGCTCTCCGGCATATACATCCTCTTCGTCACCTTCGTCGCCTTCTGGATACACGTATTCGCTACCGGCTACATGCGCGGAGAAGAAGGTTACTGGCGGTTCTTCGCCTATCTGAACCTCTTCATGTTCGCGATGCTCACGCTCGTGCTCGCCGATAACTTCCTGTTGATGTTCGTCGGGTGGGAAGGCGTGGGGCTCTGCTCGTACCTTCTGATCGGATACTATTTCCAGAAGGACTTTGCAAACGACGCGGCGAAGAAAGCCTTTATCGTAAACCGCATCGGCGATTTCGGGTTCGCGCTCGGCGTGCTCCTGCTCTTCTGGAAGTCAGGCTCGATATTCTACTTCTCGGACGCGGGCCGGGGCATTCGAGGCGCATTCGACTGGGCGATGGCGCAGGCGACCGAGCCGCTCGCGTTCTCGGCGATCTTCGCCGGTGGTATCACAACGATAGCCGTCCTGCTCTTCGTCGGCGCCACTGGCAAGAGCGCACAGATACCACTGTTTGTCTGGCTGCCGGACGCGATGGCAGGCCCCACGCCTGTGAGCGCGCTCATACACGCCGCGACGATGGTTACGGCGGGCGTCTATATGGTGGCCCGCGCAAGCTCCATCTACGTCCACGCGCCGACGGCTATGATGATCGTGGCCGTCATAGGCGGCGCGACCGCGCTCTTTGCCGCGACGATCGGGCTCGCGCAGTGGGACATAAAGAAGGTTCTCGCCTACTCGACCATCTCTCAGCTCGGCTACATGTTCCTCGCATGCGGGGTGGGCGCGTTCGCTGCTGGCATATTCCACGTCTTCACGCATGCATTCTTCAAGGCCCTGCTCTTTCTCGGCTCGGGGTCGGTGATCATAGGGCTCCACCACGAGCAGGACATGCGACGGATGGGCGGGCTTAAAAAATATATGCCGTGGACCTTTCTGACGATGGCGGCAGGCTGGCTTGCCATTGCGGGGGTCCCCTTACTTTCCGGTTTCTTCAGCAAGGACGAGATACTTTTCCGAACGGCGACGACAGGCGTGCTGCCCGGCTGGCTCGGGTGGGCGCTCTGGGGAGTGGGCGCGGCGACGGCCCTGCTTACCGCGATCTATATGACCCGGCTTATGGTGCTCACCTTCTGGGGCAAGCAGCGATACGAATCGCACGGTCACGGCGACGCTCACGCGGCGGCGGGAGAGCACGATCATCACGGCGGGACGCCGCACGAGTCTCCGCCTTCGATGGTGCTGCCGCTCGTAGTGCTTGCGATCGGCGCGATATTCGCCGGATACCTCGGAGTCCCCGAAGGGCTTTCGGGCGGTCGCATACCGAACTATTTCGAGCACCTTCTTCACCCCTCTATCGCGCAGCCCGAAGCGGCGGCTCACGGTGCGGCTGCCGAAGCGCACGCGGGCGCGGACCACACGCTCGAATGGGCGCTTACCGGCATATCGGTCCTGATAGCGTTTGCCGGAATCGCTTTCGGCTGGTCGTTGTTCACAAAGAAGCCGCTCTGGCAGCCGCCGCGACTGCTCGAGGAGAAATACCGGGTCGACGAAGCATACGACGCTGCGGTTGTGCAGCCCATAAAGGTCGGCTCTACGAACCTGCTCTGGAAGATAATCGATGTCCGTATCATCGACGGCGCGGTCAATGCGGCGGGAGCGACGGCGAGCCGCATAGGCGACGCGATGCGCTACCTGCAAACCGGGCTTGCGCGGAGCTATGTGGCGATGGTCGTCTTCGGCGCGGTGATAATAATAGGCTATTTCGTCATCCAGTTGATTCGTTAATCGAGGCCCGATGGCAGATTATATTTTGACCATTATCACTCTGCTGCCGCTCGTCGGCGCGGTCGCGCTCGTCGCAGTCGGGCGGGGCGAGCACCCTGCCGAGAAGCCGCTCAAATGGACGGCTCTCGTCTTCTCGCTTGCGACTTTCGCGCTGTCGCTCGTGCTCCCTTTCGGGTTCAACCCGGCGGCGGGGCTTCAGTTTGAGACGAACGCGCCCTGGATAAACGCATTCAATCTAGGGGTGCGCTATCACGTAGCGATTGACGGGCTAAGCCTGTGGCTCGTTGTGCTGACGACGTTTCTGGTCCCCGTCGCCCTCATCTCGTCGTGGAACTCGATTCACTTCCGGCTGCGCGAGTACCTCATCTCGATGCTCGCGCTTGAGACGGGGATGATCGGCGTGTTCATTGCGATGGACATGTTCCTGTTCTACATCTTCTGGGAAGTGATGCTGGTCCCCATGTATTTCCTCATAGGCGTGTGGGGCGGCGAGCGGCGGATTTACGCGGCGGTCAAGTTCGTCATATACACGGTCGTCGGGTCGCTTCTGATGCTCGCCGCGATCATTGCGGTCTATTACCTGCACGGACAGGCGACAGGCAACTTCACGTTCGACATAGCGACTATCACCGCCGACGCGAGCAGCTATGGTTTTCTGACCTTCACCGAGCAGAGGTGGCTGTTCTGGGGATTTGCGCTGGCATTTCTGATAAAGGTCCCGCTCTTCCCGTTCCACACCTGGCTTCCCGACGCGCACACGGAAGCGCCGACGGCAGGCTCGGTCATACTTGCGGGCGTGCTGCTCAAGATGGGCACATACGGGCTGATGCGTTTCAACCTGCCAATGTTTCCGGACGCCTCGCGCCACTACGCGACATTGATCGCATCGCTCGCGGTAGTGGGGATAATCTACGGCGCGCTTGTGGCGATGGTGCAGCCTGATGTGAAGAGGCTGGTCGCCTATTCGTCGGTGAGCCACCTGGGATTCGTCGTTCTCGGAATATTCTCGTTCACGGACGAGGGTATGCAGGGAGCGCTTTACCAGATGCTCAACCACGGGATCTCGACCGGCGCGCTTTTCATGATAGTCGGCATGATCTATGACCGCCGCCACACGCGGTTGATAGCCGAGTTCGGCGGGCTGGCCAACGTGATGCCGGTCTTCTCTGCGTTGTTCCTGATAGTCACGCTGTCGTCAATCGCGCTGCCGCTGCTGAACGGGTTTGTGGGGGAGTTTTTGGTGCTTGTCGGCACATTCACATCGGGGGTGCTGCCGCGCGCGCGGCTCTTCGCGTCGCTTGCGGCAGTCGGCATGATACTGTCGGCGGTCTATATGCTATGGATGTATCAGCGGGTGATAATGGGCGAAGTCCGCAACCCCGCGAACAAAGAGCTGCGTGACCTGAATGCGAGGGAGCGGTTCGCGCTCGCGCCGCTCATCGTGCTGATCTTCCTGATGGGGATATATCCGAGCATGTTCCTTTCGCGCAGCAACGCGGCGATAGAGACGATCCGCCAGCGGGTCACACAGAGCGCCGCGTCGGTACAGATGGCGGCAGGCCCCAACAGTTTGAGCGAAGAAAAATAGATGCAAGTCAATCAGATAGACATAAGCTATCACGCGATCCTGCCTGAGACGATAACCTCGGTCGTCGCCATCGCGATCATGCTG
>DASTET010000222.1:0-3854 GCA_035709445.1 Blastocatellia bacterium
TGGCTGATATGCGCGTGTTCCATTCGCATATCTTGGAGGTATCCTCATGAATAGTCACAAATCGATTGGACGGGTCGCAACACGGCTTGTTGCAGGGCTGCTCATCTGCCAGGTGACGATACCTTTGACCGGCTACGCGCAGGACGTCAACGCCGAGCTTCGGGCCTCGGCAAAAAAAGCAGACCCCGAGATGGTCAGCTCGCTTCTCGACAAAGGCGCCGAGATCAATTCCAAGGATGAAAGCGACCGCACCGCGTTGATGGAAGCGGCTTACTGGGGCCGCGCCGAGGTGGTCAAGCTGCTGCTCGAAAAAGGCGCAAGCGTCGAGGCGAAAGACAAGGAGGGCCGCACCGCTTTGATAGACGCAGCGGGCGCGGGCCACACTCAAATAGTCGAGTTGCTTCTGGGCAAAGGCGCAAGCCTCAACAACAAGAACAAGGAAGGCCACACGGCCCTGATAAGCGCGGCCTCCAGCGGCCACGCCGCCACAGTCAAGCTGCTCGTAGAGAAAGGGGCAGACCTGAATGTGAAGGACAACGATGGCCGCACCGCGCTAATACTGGCGGCCAACTGGGGGCACACCGACGCGGTCCAGGCCCTTATCGAAAAAGGCGCAGACCTCAACGTCAGGGACAAATACGGCTACTCGGCGTTGATGTATGCGAAGCGCGAGAATCAGACGGCCATAGTCGACATACTCAAGAACGCGGGCGCGAAATAGTAAACTGAAGCTCAAGCTGATAAGCTTGTGGCCATGACGCAAGAACTGCCGCTCGTCCGGAGACTCGAACTGTTCGATCGCTTCTACAGCCGTGTCCACAGCCGCATGGTCAGCCAGCTCGAGATCGGACCGGATTTAAAGGCGCTCGATGTCGGCTGCGGGGCGGGCGGGTTTACCGCTCTGCTCGCAATGGCCATAACCGGAAGCGGCGCTCTGGTCGCGCTCGATCCCGCGCTTGAGCACCTGGCCAGAGCGCGCGAGATAATCGAGGCGTCGGATTCAAACGCAAGCCGTCGGGTAGTCTATTGCACGGGCGATATTGAAAACCTCCAGTTCCTCGGCGGAGAGTTTGACTTCGTATGGTGCAGCAGGGTGGTCCATCATTACCTGCCCCGGCCTGTCCCTGCGATGAACGAGCTGTATCGCGTGCTCAGGCCGGGCGGGCGGCTCGCGCTTCGCGAAACCGGGAGACGGCATATGAGCTTCTCGATCCCGGAACTGGGCCTGACCGCAGAGCTGCTCGACCGGTTGCAGGACGGGCGCGACCGCTGGTTTCAAAGCAAGTACCGCTGCCGCGTGCCGAGCGACGCGCAATGGAAGCGGTTATTGCTCGAAGCGGGTTTCAGGAAGGCAGAGGTTAAGAAGTTCCCGTTTGAGCCTCCTTCGCCTGAGGACCAGCGCAGCTATCTGCGCGAGGTATGGCTCAGAAACTTTCTCGTTATAAACCGCTCGCCGGAATACGGGCGACTCTACGAGCCATCGGACGTATGTGCGCTTGAGCGCATACTCGGGGACGAGAACAGAGAGATCTTCGAGCGCGATCTGGGGATAGAAGAGGAGTCGACGCTCTACATCGGATACAAGTGAGGGCCGAAGCCGGACCATCTCAGTTGAACGCCTGATACTCTTTTTTGTGAATGACCGAGAGCCTGCCGAGCGCGCGCGGCGTCCGGACCTTGACCCGCAGCCTGTGCCAGCGCGACCCGCCTGAAGCGTCGGAAGTGTAGAATCCTATGAGGTACTGGTGGCGAAGCGCGAGGGCCATTCGCGTATAAACATCGCCCACCTCAATATCATCGATAGGAAAGAATGCGCGCCCTCCCGTAAGCTCAGCCAGGCGTTTGAGCGTGCCCGCTCCGCCGTAGTACTTGCTTATTCCGATAGCGTAGAGGATAACGCCGGCCTCCTTGAGCTGCTCATCGAGCTCTCTCCCGGAGTAACGGCTGTGGTTCTCTTCGCCATCGGAGATAATAAGCAGAGCCTTTCGGGCGTGGCGGCCCTGGCGCACCTTTTCGACCGCCACATAGACCGCATCATAGAGCGCCGTGTAGCCTTTCGCCCTGACCATATCCACGCGGTTGATGACCTCGGTCGGAGAGACGGTGAAATCCTGAAGGAGTTTTGCCTTGTCGTTGAAAGCGATGACAAAGAACTCATCGTCTTCGTGAGAAGTCCGGAACAACTTCTTGAGCGCATCAAACGACCGGGCGGTCAGATCTCCCATCGATCCTGACACATCGTAGATGATGCCGAGAGAGATCGGCCCGTCCTGATCGGAGAAGTGAGCGATCTCCTGCTTGACCTCGTCATCGAAGACTTCGAAGTCCTCTTTCGCAAACCCTGTCACATAGCGGCCCTCCCGGTCTATGACGGTGACAGGGACGTTGACCAGTTTAGCCTGGAGATTGATCCTGTCTGATGGGTCCTGCGCGGCGGAGCTTAAAGCAGGAGAGACTACAGCGAGCGCAGTGACGATGAGGGCGCATCTGAAGCTTCTCTTCATAAGAAACCTCCTGAGGCCGCCCCGTGTAAGAAAGGGCGGCATCATTCCTGGAACCCACCTGCCGTCAGAGCGTACTTACCTGCTGTAAGAGGTTTATTATGATACCGGCTCGATTATTTATCAATTGCAGCATACTCTTCGCCCTTCTCTTCTACATTCTCTTTTCGCCTTCTCCGCCGAGTCTCGCACGGCAGGCGGATCGGTCGTCTGTCAACGTGCGAGTGATTGCCGACGAGGCCGAGATGGTGCTTGCCATTCTGTCGAAAAAGAGGGCGGGACAGCCAATCACCGAACAGGACTGGGGGCGGCTGTTTTCAACCGAAGGGTACACGAGGCTCAAGAAGCGCGAGCTTGCGCTGAGCCGTTCATTCGAAGATGAGGATTTCAAATCATTCGCCCTCTCGGACGAGCTTGCCCGGCGCGCGGATTCGCTTGAATCGACTCTCGAAAAATGGAAGCGGGCCGACGTGACGGGCGCGGCAGCTCGCGCGCTCGCCTACCTTCCTGAAGGCGCCCGGATTCGGGCGAAGATATACCCGGTCATCAAGCCTATGGAGAACAGCTTCGTCTTCGAAGTTAAGACCGACCCTGCCATCTTCTTTTATCTCGATCCCGCAATGAGCAAGGAGCAGTTCGAGAACACGCTCGCTCACGAGCTTCATCACGTAGGTTACGGCAGCAGCTGTCCACCCTCTCAGGCCGAACGGGAGATTCAATCGCTATCGAAAAACGCTCAGAACGTCGCCAGGTGGGCGGGCGCTTTCGGCGAGGGGCTTGCGATGCTTGCGGCGGCAGGCGGCCCGAACATACATCCGCACGCTTCGAGCAATGCCGAAGACCGGGCGCGTTGGGACCGCGATATGGCGAACTTCAATCAAGACCTGAAGAAGGTCGAGAAGTTCTTTCTCGACATGCTTGAGGGCCGGCTGAGCGACGAGGAGATCCCAAAGATCGGTTATTCATTCTTCGGCGTTCAGGGCCCCTGGTACACGGTCGGCTGGAAGATGGCCGCGATGATCGAGCAGAGCCAGGGCCGCGCAAAGCTAATAGCTTGCATATGCGATCACAGAAAACTTTTTCCCGCATACAACGAGGCTGCCCGAAAGCACAACCTTTCGGCAAAAGAGCCGCTCCCGCTGTGGTCGGCTACGATCATCGATGCGACAAACAGGCGGCCTTAACGCTGCCGCCTGTCATTTCTCCATATCGGCGAGGCTTCGTGCTCTGTTTCCATAATGGCCCTGAACTGCGCCACGAGGTGGGGGTTGCGGCGGGCCAGATCGACCGACTCTCCGGGATCGGATTCAAGATCGAATAGCTTTACCCGCCCCTTCTTGCCTCCCCTGATCA
>DASTET010000223.1:0-2935 GCA_035709445.1 Blastocatellia bacterium
ATCGGAATTGATACCGTTATCCCGCCTGACAAAGAGGTCCACACCCGGCGTCAATACTTCAAGCCCCTTGTCGCGCTTTATTCCACGCGCAACCGTTATCGATCCGCCTCTGTCCATTATGGCTAATGCCATCTCTCGCCCGACAATCCCGGTAATCGACACATCTTTATATTTTCTGCGGCCAACCCGGACTCTTTTCGTCCCCACTACTCCGTTGAGGATATTGACCGATTCCCTGCCGACAAGAATCCTTGCGGCTTCAATCTCCTTAAGAAGCACCGATTGTTCTGCAAGAGATGATGAACTAACCTCGATCTCATATGCTGAGCTTAAGAGAATCAGAAAAAGGCAGGTGAATACTCGTCGCATTAATATAACTCCCACAGTCCTCGCTGGCTCACTAGATACTACCAATCGTTACCCGTAGCCTCAATACATTTCTCAGCACGCAACAATTTCATAACACGAGCCCCTCGTCTCACTCTTGCCTTATACTGCACAGGATTGTACCTTCGATATGATTCAACCCCCGGAGGTTCGGATTTGGCTCAAGAGTGGCTCACCAGAACTCGCGATGAACTCCTGGTCACTGCACAGAATGTTATTCCTAGAGTCATAATCGCATTGATCATATTTCTCGTCGGGCTCCTGGCTGCGCGCATAGCACGCAAATGGCTCGGCAATGCGCTCGACAGAAGTCGAATACGAAATGATCAACTCCTTCGGAATTTTTTCGTCCGGTCGGTTACGCTGACCATAGTTGTGCTCGCGGGATTTAGCGCACTGGGCCAGATAGGATGGGACATTCGAAGTTTTTTAACGGGGCTTGGGATAACAGGAATTATAATCGGTTTCGGGCTTCGCGACACTCTCTCCAACTTCGCATCCGGTCTTCTCTTATTGATCTACAGACCCTTCAGAGCGGGTGAAGTGATAGAGATTGAAGGGTCACAGGGTACAGTCCAGGAGCTAACCATCGTCAATATGCAGATGGTAACCACAGATGGCGTCCTGGTTATCATGCCTAATTCAAAAGTCTGGGGAGCCAAAATTATCAACTACTCTCTGAGCCAGAGCAGACGTGTAGAGTTGAACATCAAGGTTCCTGACAGCAAGACCTATAAAGCAATTCAGACAATCGAAGCTGGACTTAAAAAGGATCCCCGAATCCTCCCTGATCCTGCCCCGGCAATTCAGGTTACTTCTATCTCAGAAAAATCAGCGGCACTCCGCGTCTGGGCCTGGACCACACCTCAAGATTTTAAACAGACGGGAAGCGACCTTTATCTGAAACTTCAGAGCCAGCTCAATCAGGCAGAGATCGAAATGCTATGAGCTGATGACATGGCCATGAAAAGTGCCCAGGCCGTAGAGCAATAAAAACAATCAGGTCCCAGCCTATTATCCGAGGTGCTGCCTGAAGAATTGCTTGACCCGCTCCCAGGCATCCTTCGCAGCATCTGCATCGTAGGCATCGGCCCGCGTATCATTGAAGAAAGCGTGCCCTACACCAGCGTAGACCTTCACCTCTCCTTCTTTCCCGAACCTGGCGAGCGCCTCGCTCAACCGCTCCATTTTAGCCTTCGTGATCCAGAAATCATTCTCAGCACCTATAAACAATACCGGGGCTGATAGTTTCTCAAGCTCAGCATCCTCAGGAACGTCTCCATAAAACGGCGCTGCTGCCCTAATCTCAGTAGAATAGCACGGCAACAACAGGGCAAAACTACCACCCATGCAGAACCCAGTTACACCAATATGATCGCTATCGACACCCTCATGCTTCTTAAGAAAACCGATCGCTGCCTGAAGTATCTCAAGCGCGCGAGCTTGGTCGAGCCCCTGCATCAGCCTGCCCGCTTCTTCAGCATTTTTTGTGGTCTTTCCGTCATAAAGGTCGGGCGCGAGAACGATATACCCTTCCAAAGCAAATCTCCCGGCTATATCCTTTATATGATCGTTCAAGCCCCACCATTCATGAATCACGATAAGACCGGGCCTTCGCTCTTCACTCTCCGCTCCTGCGAGATACCCTTTCGCAACTCCGCCATCTACTTTGAATTCAACCATGCTCCCTTTCATTTCTCATCTCCATAAAAAGATCGTTAATTAATAAAAGACGTTATCGGACTCACATTCCGTTGTTAATAAAGAAGGCGGGCTCATCACCCGCCCTCTTTGACCCGCTTTCACCCGTGAAACGGCTGAATTGTTAACGGTTCTACGCATAAGAGTGTAGGCCGGGCAGCAGATAGCTGACCCCTAGCCATGTGAAGATGACGAGCGCGAATCCCAATAGGGCGAAGTACGCGCTTCGTCTGCCGCGCCAGCCGTGAGCGATGCGTGTATGGAGAAATCCTGCGTATGCCATCCACGCAACGAGAGCGCCAACCTCTTTTGAGTCCCATCCCCAGTACCTGCCCCAGGACTCATTTGCCCAGACAGCTCCGGTAATCAAAAGCAATGTAAGCAGCGGGAAGGCCACACCCACGGTCCTGTAGAGCAAAGAGTCTATCGTCTTCAGCTCCGGCATCGAGTCGATTACATCTTCACGCCTCCACGCAAAAAGCGCCACCAGCAACAGCACCACAAAAAGTCCGATCAACGCCCCAAACTCCACCGGATTCGACGTTGACTTCATGGTCAGGCTTGTAGAATTCTGTTCGAGCCATCTCTGCGCAAGCTCAGCCTCCCTGCCCGCAGGCACGCTCATCGACATCTGCTTCGCAAGCCATTGGCCAAAACCGCTATACTCGCGCGCCGGAATTCTCTGTGCAACATCGGTCACCGTCTTGAGACCATAAAACAACGCAGCAACCACTATTCCCTGTAAAACGACCGAAAGGCGGAAGAGATTCCAGCCCCACCTTCTCGCCTTCTCATCTTTGTTGAACCAGTCGAGAAGAAAGAGCAGAAGCGATCCGAGTATTACCAG
>DASTET010000224.1:0-2064 GCA_035709445.1 Blastocatellia bacterium
TGACCTGAGCGACATACTGGTAGTCGACGAACTCCGGCAGGTCGCCATACTGCACGCCGTTTTCGACGCGGACATTCTGGTGCTGGTGGCGGAAGTCCTCGTTCGGCTCGGTCATCCTGACGGCCGGGTATCCGCGGTCGAGAAAGGGCGAGTGATCTCCCCCGCGCAGGTAGCGGTCGCGGCGATAGATCACCGTCACATTCATACCGGGCACATACTTTTCGCCCATCTCTTTTATGTAGCGCGCAAGCTGGCGCGCGGGCACGTCGTTCTCTCCGCCGGTCCTGAGAAGCGTCCGCATCTCGTCCGACAGCTCGCGCACGGGCGGCACGCCTTCGGCAAAGAGCCGCACGTGAGTATTATCGACTCGCCCGTCTTCGGCGCGCGAGCTGCCTATGATGTCGTTTGTGATCATCCCTGCGACGTTCAGGTTTTTCTGCTTCGCCATCTCGGCCCAGTGGGTCGAGCCGTTGAGCCCCTGCTCCTCTGCTGCCACGGCCATGAATACGAGCGTCGCATCGAAATCATATTTGGAACAGACTCGCGCCATCTCCATCACCGCCGCCGTCCCTGAAGCGTCGTCATTGGCTCCAGGAGCCGCGCTCGTGGCATCCATAACGTTTGAGGCGCGCGAGTCGTAGTGGCCGCTGACGACATATATGCGGTCTTTCGATTCCGGCTGTCGGCCCGGAAGCGTAGCGACAACGTTGACGATCTGCACCTCTTTGGCGAAGCGCCCGCCCGGTTTCTGGGTGAACTCGTCGAACTCGACCACGAGCCGCCCGCCCGATTCGCGGCTGTAGCGTTCAAGCTCCGCCTTCATCCAGCGGCGGGCCGCGCCTATCCCGACCGTGTCGCTTTCGGTTTCGGAGAGCGTGTGGCGGGTATGAAATCCCGCCAGCTTTTTGATTATGGCCTCGATGTTTGAAGCGGAGACCTCGCGTACGATCCGCTGAATCTGCGGGTTCACGCGGTTGGTGGGGTTGTCCTTCTGGTCGGCTCCGCGCGGAGTTTGCTGCGACCGGCTCAGAGCTTGAAAGGCCGGTCCGGGGCCTAACAGCGACAGGACGGCCAGAGCGAGAATCGTTTTTTTCATGCGAGACACCTTTCTACTTGGGATCGTAGAGGGATGCTGCGTGACCTAAAACAACATCGCCTTCACGCAAGCGGCTCGGAGTAGGCAGCCATCCGTTTGAAACGCGACTATCAAGCAGCTCATCGGCAGACGGCAGACGATCCCACAGAGCGACCGCTCGAATAGCACCGATTCAGGTCGTATCGAATACCAGGAATGTATCGGGAGCCAGTCGAATGACGACATCGAGCGTGAACTCGTCCTGCTTGACGACATCGACGATCTCGCCCGAAGGTTTTCGAGCAAGCGCCCACTCCACGGCGTCTTCGAGAGTGCGAAACGATTCGACTTCGCTGAGTATATCGGAGGGCATCGATCTCCTCTGCCGGATGAATGATGCTGGTGCTCCCGGCTGGACTCCAACCAGCGGCCTACCGCTTAGGAGGCGGTCGCTCTATGCACCTGAGCTACGGGAGCACGTTGACTTTAAGGTAACAGACACGCTTTTCGGTTGTCCAGAAGCCAGAAGCCAGAAGTCAGAATCCAGAATCCAGAAGCCAGAATCTCTCGCGTAGCCTTTGCAGAGTCTTTGAAATCAGAATCCGACTCGACCAGATTCTGACTTCTGGATTCTGGATTCTGACTTCTATTCATCATACTGAAGCAACGAAGATATCTTATAGCCGTTGAACTTCTGGCGGCCTTTGAGAAAAGTGAGTTCTACGACGAAGGCGAGGCCGGCAACCTCGCCGCCGAGACGCTCGACCAGGTTGACGACCGCGCTCGCTGTCCCGCCCGTCGCCAGGAGGTCGTCGGCAATGATCACGCGGTTGCCGTTTCCGATCGCGTCCTTGTGAATCTCAAGCGTGTCGGTCCCGTATTCGAGATCGTAGGAGATAGACTCGGTCGCCGCCGGCAGCTTCTTGGGCTTGCGCACGGGGACGAAACCCGCTTTGAGCCGGTACGCGAGCGCGGGAGCGAAGATAAAC
>DASTET010000225.1:0-3537 GCA_035709445.1 Blastocatellia bacterium
TCGTTGCCTACGCTGTAGTACATATAAAACAGCCCGTTGTCATAGGTCACTTCCGGCGCCCAGTAACAGGTGGCCCCGCCCGGCAGGGGCTCCATCGCGCTCCCAATCTCGCGCCAGCTTACAAGATCGGTCGAATGGAGCACTCCGAAGCACCGGCCGTCACGCCAGAACCCTGTCGAGTAGCACCAGTACTCTCCGCAGTGCTTGAGCACGAACGGGTCTGGGCATGAATCGTTATAAACGGGATTTATGTAGGTCTCGGTTGAGCGATCGGTTTCATCCATATTGCCATCGTACAGGCAAATACCATACCTGCCCGGCAAGGAGAAATAATGACGCTTACTCGCATCTCAAGGCCAGAGTCGGGTCGACTTTTGAAGCTTTGCGCGCAGGTATATAGCTGGCCGCAATCGAGAGCGCGATTATCACGAGCGTCATGCTT
Organism: Blastocatellia bacterium; assembly: GCA_035709445.1. GTDB lineage: Bacteria > Acidobacteriota > Blastocatellia > UBA7656 > UBA7656 > DASTET01. The sequence goes on from DASTET010000225.1 coordinate 443, forward strand.
ATGATGACGGGCGGATCGATTGCGCCAACGCCGTAAAGCAGGCTCCTCATTGCCCGCGCCAGCACAAGCGAAGCGGCGAGCCCGCCCCCCAAACCGATGACGGCGAGCCACACGCCCTGTTTGACTACCGATCGCATAATCTCACGCGGCTCTGCGCCTATCGCCATGCGAATCCCTATCTCGCGCGTGCGCTGTGATACGAGATAAGAGATCACACCATAAATACCCATGGCAGCCATAAGCGCTGCGACCGCAGCCAGCACGCCCAGCAACATGGCGAAGGTACGCCTTCTATCTATGGAATCGGCCACGAGCTGTTCCATCGTTCTCAGGCTGAAAGCCGCCTGGCTGTTATCTAACCGCTCGACGATTTTCCTGATGGGCGAAAAGTAATCGCCCGTATCGATGGCGCGGATTATAACCGTCATGGACGGGCGGTAGGATGGCAAATATATCTCAGGGCGCGGCTCTGTGTGCAGACCGAATTGCTTCACGTCTCCGACCACGCCGACGACGACCGCCGGAATGGGGCGACCCGTAAGGGGCTGTACCAGTAGCCGTTTCCCAAGCGAGGCTTCGCCCGGCCAGAACTTCTTCGCCAGAACACTGTTTATGACTATCGCTTCGGGCACAGGCCCCGCGTCCGAGTCTTTGAACCCTCGTCCGTCGAGCAGAGGGATTCCCATCGCCTCGAAATATCCGGGGGTGACCGGCTGGAAGTCTGCTCTGGGCATCGCCTCCTTCGATAGCGACGACTGACCTTCAACGACAAAGGCCGTTCCGGGGTTGTAACCCACAAGCGGCAGGTAGGTCACGCCGCCGGCAGATTCGACTCCGGGAAGCGCCTTGACCTCGCGCAGCAGCGCATCGTAATAGCTTGCAATCTTCTCGTAATCCGAATAGCGCGATGGCGGAAGCGAGAGCGAGAGCGCCATTGCGCGAGCGGGATTGAATCCCGGGTCTTCATACGTCAGGTTCAAAAAAGTTCGGACCATCAAACCCGCCGCGACGAGAAGCATCACGGCCAGCGATATCTCCGAGCAGACGAGTATTCTGCTCAGCCTTCGCCGCTTTCTATCGGACGTAGTCGATCCGCTGCCGGACTTGAGAAACTCATTCAAATCCTGCCGTGATGCGATGATTGCAGGTACCAGCCCGAACCCCAGGCTTGTCAAAAGCGATACGACCAGGGTTATCAGAAGCACGGGCGTGTTGATCTCGACTTCGGGCGCGCCCGGCATGCGCCACGATATTATCGATTTGAGCGCGTCCAGACCCCAGGCTGCCAGCACCAGTCCGAGAATGCTTCCCAGCACACCCAGCAGCACGCTCTCTGCGAGCAGTTGCCTGATGAGACGCGCCCGCCCCGCGCCGAGCGCAAGACGTATAGTGAATTCCCGCGTGCGGTCCGTATTCCGCGCAAGCAGCATGTTGGCAAGATTCGTGCAGGCGATCAGCAGCACGAAGATCACCGCCAGTTGAAGTATGAGAACAGGGGTCCGGTACTTGCCGATTGACGGAAGAGAGTCGCGCAAAGGGGTGACTCTCATCATCAGCTCTTGCCGCCCTGTCCGGGCCTCTCCGCCCGGTCGCCCGGCAAGTACCGCAAGCTCGTTTGCGGCGGCGGCCTCGGTTATCTTCGGTCTGAGCAAAGCAATGATCCCGAACACGGTAGCGGACCGATCCTGAAGCGATTGAGGATTTTCACTTGCATCGAGCGGCGTCCAGAAGTCGGCGCGGAAAGGGTACTGAAAACCCTGCGGCGCCACCCCGATGACGGTGAATATCTCTTCACTCAGAACGAGCGGCTTTCCGATAACGCCTGTGTCGCCGCCAAAGCGCCGCTGCCAGAAAGAGTGGCTGAGGATTATCGTCTTCGCGCCGCCCGGCTGAAAATCCTCCGGAAGAAAGCTGCGTCCGACGGCGGGACCTCCGCCAAGCATCGGCATGAACTCGCGGGATACGAGGCTGCCGCTCAAACGCTCGACGGGATCATTTTCGGTCAGATTCATGGCGACGTTTCTGAAAGCCGCCATCTGCTCGAACACGGTGTTCTGCTGCTTCCAATCATTGAAATCGGGAAATGAGAAGCCCGACTCGACTCCATTCTTATCGGCCTGCGAGACGACTGCCAGGCGCTCGGCGTTCGGGTAAGGCAGCCCTTGAAGAAAAAGCGAATACACGCCGCTGAATACGATGGTATTCGCGGCGATGCCGAGCGCGAACGTCATGAGGGCTATGATGGTAAAAGCAGGTCTTTTGAAGAGTATCCGCAGCCCGAAACGCAGGTCGTCGATCATCTGAGCCTCCGCCCCGTTTATATCCTACAGGCTGCGTGTTGTAAATCCGGTGAAGAATCAATCTCTAAATAACCACAGAGGATCACAGAGGAGCAATCAATCCTCTGTGATCCTCTGCGGTTCAAATTCTTTGTCTTGACCGGGAAGCGCGGGCGATTGCACTTCAAGGCTTGTTGTTTCTTCTTTCTCTGCCGCCGTGGCGCCGCCTGCCTCTCGGCTCGCGGACGATCTCCTGATACTGCTCCCACTGTTCCGGCGTGAGCACGGCCTGCAACCGCTCTTCGGTCTGCTTGCGGACCTCGCGGAACCGGGGCTCCGATTGCTTGCGAATCTCCATGAGCTGCGCACGCGAATCGTCGAATATCGTCCTCACCTGCTCCCTCTGCTCCGGCGTGAGATTGAGCCTTTCGAGCACGCGGTCGAACCTGCCGCGCATCATCTCAGGGGAAGAATAAGAGATTCTGGCCCGGTCACGATAGATGTTCGTCGCCAGAGTGCCCGCAATAAATCCGATGGCGAAGATAGCCACAACCGCCAGGCGAACCTGCCATTTATTTTTTGTGTCACTGTCCATCGCCGTCTCCCGATTCATAGATTGTCGCAAGCACCTGATCGTACTGGAGGCCGTCGTCATCCGCCTCACCCTGATCGAACAGCACATATTCCGGCGAATACATGCTCTGACCGGCGATCAGCTCCGTATTCTGCACCTGCGAATCGGTGTCGAAGTTGAAGACCGTCATCCCGACCAGAATCACAACGAGCACGGCCATCGTGGATACGAGCGAACCGGCA
>DASTET010000226.1:0-7665 GCA_035709445.1 Blastocatellia bacterium
CGCGATGTCGGACAACCCCGACGTGATACTGCTCGATATAATGCTGCCACGGATGAGCGGGCTTGATGTCTGTCGCCAGTTGAGAAGCCAGGGAGTCGAGACGCCGATCATCATGCTGACGGCGCGCGGGCAGGAAGTGGATAAAGTCATAGGTCTCGAAATGGGGGCCGATGATTATGTGACGAAGCCGTTCAGCATAAAAGAGTTGCTCGCACGAGTCCGAGCGCATCTTCGCCGGGCCAAGAAGCAACTCGTCGATATTGAGCATTACAGCTTCGGAGACGTTAATCTCAACTTCAAGAAATACCAGGCCACCAGAGGCGAACAGGAGATAGAGCTTTCGCCTCGCGAGTTCGAGCTGCTCAAATATTTCATACAGCACAAGGGCGAAACAATCACCCGCGACCAGTTGCTCGATGATGTCTGGGGATACGATAACTACCCATTCACACGCACCGTCGATAACCACATCGCAAAACTCAGGCAGAAGGTCGAGCCTGTCCCCGCAGAGCCCAAGTACATAATCACTGTCCACCGAGTCGGCTACAAATTCCTGGGTTGAGTTTTAACCGCAGAGGAGTTATTCAATTCTCTGCGTCCTCTGCGGTTAGCCCTATCTTTATCGGGTTGCGATTCGCGTCCGGAAAACTATACACTTCTGACCGATGCAACCACTTGTCGGATTGATAATGGGGTCGAAGTCGGATTGGGAGACGCTCTCCGCGTGTGCCGCGACGCTTGAGGCGCTCGCCATCCCTTTCGAGGTGCGGGTCGTCTCGGCGCACCGCACGCCCGACCTGCTATTCGAGTATGCCGTATCGGCGCAGGAGCGAGGGATCGAAGTCATAATCGCGGGGGCGGGCGGCGCGGCTCACCTGCCGGGGATGACTGCGGCGAAAACAGTGCTGCCGGTAATCGGCGTGCCCGTGGAATCGAGAACTTTGAAGGGTATTGATTCGCTGCTCTCGATAGTGCAAATGCCCGCAGGCATCCCGGTAGGCACGCTCGCCATCGGCAGAGCGGGGGCCGCTAACGCCGCGCTCTATGCGGCGGCGATTCTTGGAATCAAATACCCCGACTACCGCGAGGCGCTGCGCCGTTATCGCGAGGCCCAGACTCAAACGGTTCTCGATCATCCTGATCCGAGGGAGGAAGGATGATTCTGGGGCTTCTGGGTGGCGGTCAGCTTGGCCGCATGCTCGCTCTCGCCGGTTACCCGCTCGGACTGCGGTTTCGCGTTCTCGATCTTTCGCCTGCGGCCTGCGCGGGCCAGATGGCCGAGTTGATTGTCGGCGACTACAACGACCTCGACGCGCTGAAGCGGTTCGCCTCCGGGCTCGACCTCGTCACATACGAATTCGAAAACGTCCCCGTAAGCTCGGCCCGCTTCCTGCAACGCCGCCTGCCGGTCTTCCCCCTGCCGGAAGCGCTCGAAGCCGGGCAGGACCGACTTGTCGAAAAGAGATTCTTCCAGGATCTAGCAATCCCTACCCCGCTATTTATGGCCGTAGAAAACTGGGAGGAGATGGAGAGAGCAGCCCAGGAGATCGGGCTGCCTTCCGTGCTCAAGACCCGCCGCTACGGCTACGACGGCAAGGGGCAATACATCCTGAAGCAGCCCGAAGACGCCGCGCTCGCGTGGCGGGCCTTCGGCGGAGTCCCGCTCATCCTCGAACAGTTCATTCCATTTGAGCGCGAGGTATCGATAATCGCCGTCCGCGGACGCGGGGGCGAGTCTTCGTTCTATCCTGTCGTGGAGAACCACCATCAGGAAGGCATGCTGCGCCTCACTCTCGCGCCCGCCCCCGATCTTACGCCGGAGCTTCAGTCGCAGGCCGAAGAGTATGCAATGCGCGTCATGGTCACTCTTAATTATGTGGGCGTGCTTGCAATCGAGTTCTTTCAGCACGAGGGCCGCCTCCTGGCAAATGAGATGGCCCCGCGCGTTCACAACTCAGGCCACTGGACGATAGAGGGGGCCGGGACGAGCCAGTTTGAAAATCACCTCCGCGCGATAATCGGTCTGCCGCTCGGCTCGACCGCGCTGACCGGATACTGCGCGATGTTGAATATCATAGGGACGCTCCCCGACCACCGCTCCGTTTTCGAAGTTCCCGATTCACATCTACACCTGTACGGGAAGGCCCCTCGGCCCAACCGCAAACTGGGCCACATCACCATAAGGACAAAAGACCCCGTCCAGCTTCATCGCCAGCTTTCACAACTTCGGGCGAAGGTCGGCCAGTAATCAGACTTTTCAGCCGTCGATGCGGAAGAGACGACCGAGCTTTGATAGAAGCGAGCGGCCCGCTTTCTGCTCCGGCCCGCGCTGCTCTTTAGATTTCAGCCGCGCGATGGTGTCGTCCTTTTTCCGGGGCACATCGGTGGCGCCCACGCGAAGCAGAATCTTAACGTGCTCTTCCCGCCCGGTCTTTCTGGCCCAGACCAGCGCGGTCTGACCGTTGAGGTCTTCGGCGTCGAGACTGGCCCCGGCCTCGATGAGCGCCAGCAGGTTCGACGTCTTCTCTGAAAAGGCCGCGCGCATAAGCGCGGTCATTCCGTGCTCGTTCGAGGCATCGACTTCGGCCCCGGCCTCGATCAATGCTTTGACCGCGCCGGTGTCCCCTCGATTCGCAGCATAGATCAAGGATGTATAACCATGTGGGTTGCGGGCGTTAGGGTCAGCGCCTGAGGCGAGGAGGCTTTGAATTGCGGGGGTGTCGCCACGCGCGGCGGCGGCTATCAAATCCTGACCCTTTTGATCGTGATCCGTGGTCACTTTCCAGGCTCTGCCGTATCGGATCGAAGGAACTGGTCGAGCAACTCGGCATATTTTGCGCTGCGCTCGGCGATCTCTTCTTCGGTCTCTTTCATCTCGCGGCGTGTCTGGTAGAGTTCGTCTGCTATCTGTAGCGCGGCGAGTATGGCCACGCGAAGCGAATCGACGGTCATCGTTGCGCGGGCGATCTCGTTCATACGCTGGTCGACGTGGGCCGCCAGTTGATGAATGTATTCCGGATCGTGATCGCTTCGAAGGCTGTAGGTCTGATTGTAAATCACGACCTTGTAGGATTGGCTTGGGCTGTTCTCCATACTCATTCGCGCTTACAGTTTCTTCGCCGTTTCAGCGGAATCGAGGTCAAGCACAGAGACGGCATCGAGCATCGCCTCTACCTTGAGCTTGATCGTGTCTCTCTCGTTCAGCAGCCGCTCGACCTGTAGCTCAAGCCGCTCCTTCTCGTCGGTGAGCGTGCTCACCTCGCGGCGCAGGCTCAAAACCTCGCGCTCAAGCGCCTCGCGCTCCTGGCGCTCTCGTTTGAACTGCTCTATCGTGCGATAGATCTTATCTTCCAGATGAGAGAATTTTTCCAATCCGTAGATTCCGCTCACCACTCTCCCCCTAATAACCTCAAATTTGAGATTTGAGATTTGAGATTTATCTAAGCTGTGCGCCGAAGCTCCGCTGTAAGGTCTCTCTCACCCGTTCGTGCATGGCGGCGATCTCTTCATCGGTGAGGGTCAGCCCGTCGCCTCGATAGGTAACGCGAAAGGCGAGCGAGTGGAAGCCTTCGGGCATCTCTTTCCCTTTGTACATATCAAAGACCCTCACCCCGACGATCTCGCCGATGCCGAGCGAGCTTATGGCCCTCTCTATATCGCCCCACATGACCGTGTCGGGCACGAGCGCCGATACATCCCTGGATGAGGCCGGGAGCCTGGGGAGCGCGCTGTAGAGCACGGGGTCCGCAGGCAGAGCGAGCAGCTTCCCGAATTCTAATTCGGCGACATAGACCGGTTGTCGGAACTTATAAAGAGCGGCCACCCTCGGATGCAAGCGACCCATACGAACATATTGCTGATCGTCCCTGACCAAGACTGCCGATTGCCCAGGATGGAGGTATTCTACACCGGCCCGCTCAATTGTAAAGCCGGATATGTTCAGACCCGATAGGATCGCCTCTACCGCTCCCTTCATATCATAAAAATCGAGCGGCCTGTTTCCGCGCCAGTCGTCGGGCGAGATCGAGCCCGTCATAGCGAGTCCGAGCATCACGCGCTCGGCAGGCCGTTCCGACTGCGCATCGGTCTCGAATACCCGGCCAAGCTCGAAGAGCTTCACATCACGGTTGCCATGATTGAAATTCCTCTGTAGCGATTCGAGCAGCCCCGTAAGCAGCGATGCTCGCATCGCGGCCTCGTTTACGTCGATAGGATTCATCAGGCTGGCCGTCGCCTTCCCCGTCGTATTAAACAGCCTGTCACGGTCGCCGTTTACAAAGCTGAAGCTTATGGCCTCGTTGAAACCGAACCCGGTAAGAACCCGGCGCACTGCGCGGCGGCGATCTTCTCCCGCAAGATAGTTGCCCATACCGCTCCAGGCCGGGAGCGTTATGTCGACAAGGTCATATCCGACGTGCCGCGCGACCTCTTCGACGAGGTCTTCCTCGCGCGAGACATCGACGCGAAAAGAGGGGGCGACGGCGAGCAGCTCTTTTCGCTCAACGAGCGACTCGACCGAGAATTCCAGCCCGCGGAGTATCTCGACCGCGCGCTCTATGGGGACGCTGAGCCCCGTGAGCCGTTCGATACGCGACTGGCGCAGGGCCACGGGGTCGCGGGTTATCCTGACCGGGCGCACGTCGATGACGCCCGCGGCGACGCTTCCGCCTGCCACCTCTGCGATAAGCTGCGCGACACGGTCTGCGGCGCGGTCCTGCGCCTCGTAATCGGCCCCGCGCGCGAACCTGTAGGAGGCCTCGGTGTCAAGGCCGAGCACGCGCGCCGTGCGGCGAATCGATGCCGGGTTGAAGTACGCGCTCTCGATCAACACGTCTGTTGTCCCGGAATTGATCTCGGTATCTTCGCCCCCCATCACCCCCGCAATCGCGACAGGGCGGTCGGCATCGGCGATGACAAGCATCTCAGGCGATAGCTCGCGCGTTAGCCCGTCGAGCGTCGTTATCTGCTCGCCTGCCGCGGCTCGGCGCACGATGATGCGGCGACCATGAAGAAGGTTCAGATCGAATGCATGTGTCGGCTGGCCCATCTCGAACATCACATAGTTTGTGATGTCGGCAATATTATTGACCGATCGTTGCCCGATCGATTCGAGCCGCTTGACCAGCCAGCCGGGCGACTCCCCTACCCTGACCCCGCGCACGACGCGACCTGCGTACCTGGGGCAGAGGTCTGGATCGAGAATCTCAATCGAGGTCAGGGCTTCGGCAGGCTCGCCGCTTTCACTTAGCTTCCAGGATGCTTGCGTGAGCGCAGTCCCGCAAACGAGCGCGGCTTCTCGCGCTATTCCGAGGTGAGAGAGCGCGTCGGGCCGGTTCGATGTCAGATCGAAGTCAAGTATATGATCGTCGCCCAGGCGCTCGACCGACTCGACCGCGAAGCCTATCATCGTCATCTTCTCGGCAAGCTCGCGAGGGCCGATGGTAAGCTCGACAAGCTCGCCAAGCCAGTTATAGCTGATCTTCATTTAATCCTGTAACCCTCTTCTTCGTTATTAAAAATCCACCCCACGACTTCGCCTATTCTTATCTCTTCGCTACGGTATGCTGACATGGTTATCGCCGCCGAGCCCTGCCGATGAATAGTCTGCGCAGACCGCAGCATGCGGCGGAAGCGGTCCTGCCATCTTACGATATTTTGAGGTCTGAGATCGATCCAGCCGCGCTCGGCCCATTCGTCGATCGCCTTCGAACTGACCGGCAATCTCGACTGGCCCGCATATTCGGGAACGTTTATTCGCGGGCCTCGAATGAGTCGGTTCGCGTCGGGCGGCAGTACAGGTATCCCTATCGAGATGACCATATTCCTCAGGTCCTGATTGCGCTGAATGTATCGCCATAAGGCATCCGATATCTCCTCAGGATCGAGATCGACGACCGATTGAAGCGTGCGGTATTTCATCTTCAACAGGTGAGCTTCATATAAAAGCTTCGTAAGCTTCGGAGGCCCAAGCTCGCCCGTGGCTATAGAGTGCGATCCGGTCTCTCGCTCAAGCCTGCGCATCGCCTCGATTGCCGAGCCGCGCAGATAACCGGCACGATAGCTCGGCACCATTATCGCAGAGTCGACTGCCGCTATGACGTCTACGCCCGTGTTGCTTCCCTTGATCTCAAGCACGACATTGCGGGCGATCTCTTCGGGAGTGACGAACTCCATCTGGTTTATGGAGGTGACGGCTTCGAATTCGCCCCGCGCAAAGAAGCCGTTTTCACCCGTATCGACTCCGACCATTTGAAGCTCGCCGAGCTTTTTGAAACTGTCGCGCGGCAGCGACAGCTCAAGGGTGCCGTCGAGTTGTTGCGATCGCGGCGAATGAATAATGACCGGCGAGTTATCGCGGCGGTTTTTAAGCGACTGGTAACTGACCTTCTTATAGCCGATCATCGCGCCCGGCTTTATCTCTTTTACTATCGGCCCGCCCGGCGTGCGCGCCATCAGAAACATTAGCCCCGTGTGCGCGAACGCGACGGCGGTCTTCGACATGAGCTTGGCCGAAGGCTTGTCTTCTCCGTGAGTGTAGGGGATGTTGAGCCCCATGCCGCCGGTCCCTGTCGTCCCCACTTTGACATAGACGCGCGTGCCGACCTCGACCATGGCGCGATAGAGAAGCTGCGTATGGCGGATGAGCTGAGGTATCGATTGTGAGACGAGCAGGGTCTCAAGCGTCCGCTCGATCTGCTTGCGATTATCCCATATCTGCTTCAGGTCGCGGTCGGCGACGCGGCTATCGATGAAATCGAGCGCCTTGCGCACCTCTATGGAGTTGGTATAGACGTCCTGATAGCTGATGCCGGAGGCCGTGTTGACGCAATCGATCATAACGTCGGGGCGGTGCTCGCGGACGGCGCGGGCGAGCATCGATTTTTCGTATGCGTCATCGAGCGGGCCGAACAGGTCTTCATAGAGCGCCTGCCTGCGCGTCGGGCTAGCGATCAGATCGTTACGGTCTTCCTTTGCGAACTCTGCGCGCACAAACAGGTTGCCCCACATCTCGACAAAGTTTATGCCCGGAAACTCTTTTCTAAGCTCGTGCGCCACTTCGCGCACCTCTTTTTGATAGAGCGAAGCGATGATGATTTTATCGGGGCGAAGGTCTCGCGCCACCTGATGGGCTATCTGCGCGCCGACCAGACCCGCCCCTCCGAGTATCAGCACCGTTTTATCTATCGAATGAGATGAGATAACAGGCATCTGCTCAGCTTGAGACCACAAGATAGCGCAGGCTAGCATTCGAGTCGGTGCGGTGCCTGCCTGCGCTTTGCGGTCTATTCAATGCTATTTAAGCGAACTGCTCAAGGAACCTGACATCATTCTCAAACAACAATCGAATGTCGTCGAGGTCGTACATGCGCCCCACCATACGGTCTATTCCCAATCCGAATGCAAAGCCTGAGAACTCTTCCGGGTCAATATCGACGGCCTGAAGCACATTCGGATGGACCATTCCGCTTCCGCCAAGCTCTATCCAGCCCGACCCTTTGCAGATTCGACAGCCGCCGCCCGCACAGACAAAGCAGGTAAAATCGACCTCTGCGGACGGTTCGGTGAAAGGAAAGTAGGAGGGCCTGAAGCGGGTTATCATCTTCGGGCCGAACAGCATCCTCACGAACTGTTGCAGCGTGCCTTTCAGGTCCGCAAGCGTGATGT
>DASTET010000227.1:0-7564 GCA_035709445.1 Blastocatellia bacterium
TGACCCCTGATAGGGAGTGGAGATGAAAAGACTCATTCTGATATCGTTGATCGCCGCTTTGATCACGCCTGTTTTGGTTGTCAGGTCGCAAGCCGTAAGTCCTCTCTACGACATAGCGATTATCAATGGCCGAATAATAGACGGCACCGGCAACCCGTGGTTTTATGGATCGGTAGCCATAAAGGATGGGCTTATAGCCGGCGTAGGCAAAGTCGATTCGAGCCTTGCCGCGCGCGTCATCGATGCTCAGGGATCGATCATCGCGCCCGGCTTTATCGATGTGCATACGCATGTTGAAGGCAGCCTCGACGATAACCCCTCTGCCGATAATTTTCTTCACATGGGGGTCACGTCGCTCGTCACCGGCAATTGCGGCAGCTCGCAGCTTGAGATAGGAGATTACCTGTCGAGGCTTGAATCCGGCGGCACCTCCGTCAATATCGCCACCCTCGTAGGTCACGGGAGCGTGCGCCGCCGGGCGATGGGAGAAGAGGCTCGCGAGCCTTCTGCGGACGAGCTTCACAAGATGCGCGAGATAGTCGACCGCGCCATGCGCGAAGGGGCGGTCGGCATCTCTACGGGGCTGATCTATGTGCCCGGCACGTATGCCAAAACGGATGAGGTGGTCGAGCTTGCGAAAGTAGTATCGCAACACGGCGGAGTCTACTCCACACACATGCGGGATGAGGGCAACGGCGTCACCGATTCGATCAAAGAAGCCCTCACAATCGGGGAGCAGGCAAAGCTCCCGGTCAACATCTCGCACTTCAAGATATCGAGCAAGAAGCGATGGGGCGATACCCGGTTGACCTGCAAGATGGTGGCCGATGCGCGCGCGCGCGGCCAGCAGGTGACCGTCGATCAGTATGTCTATACCGCCTCCTCGACTTCGCTCAATATCCTGCTGCCGTCGTGGGCGCTCGAAGGCGGGCGCGAAAAAGCGAAAGAGCGGCTCGATACGGCCGAGACCCGCGCGAAGATCAAGCGCGAGATGATCGATACGATTCGCAAGAGCGGGTTCAAAGATTTCTCTTACGGTGTGGTTGCGAGTTATCGGCCCGACCCCTCATACGAGGGCAAGAACCTTGTCGAAATCACAAAGCTTGCGCGCGGAAAGGCGACGCTCGACGATCAGACCGAGCAGATCATCACGATGTACCTGGCCGGGTCGGCTGGGATGGTCTATCACAAGATGGCCGAGCCTGATGTCGAGCGCATAATCGCACAGCCATTCACTATGATCGCTTCCGATAGCGGCGTGCAGCGTATGGACCGGGGGGCGCCGCACCCGCGCGGCTACGGTAATAATGCGCGCGTGTTAGGGCTCTACGTTCGCGAAAAGAAGACCGTCGGGCTTGAGGACGCCGTGCGAAAGATGACTTCGCTTCCGGCTGCGACCTTCAACCTCTGGGACCGCGGCGTGATCCGTCCCGGCATGGCCGCAGATATAGTCGTCTTCGACGATAAGAAGGTAGGCGACCGCGCCACGTTCGATAAGCCTCATCAATACGCTGAAGGATTCTCCTACGTCCTGGTCAACGGCAAGCCCGTCATCGACGGCGGGACTCACACGAAGGCGAAAGCGGGCCGCGCGCTTTACGGGCCAGGTCGGCAGGCGGCTGCCGCCGCAGTCACACAGGATTAAAAAGAGCGCGTACTCTTAATCCGGGCCGGTCTCTTTGCTCCAATCTCAATCTATTCCGGCGAAGAGGTCTGTTTCGATCTCAGTCAAATCATCGAAGAGAGAAAAGGCGCGATGAAACAACTCGGCGTTCTGATTCACGTTTATCCAGCTAATAAGGCGCGGCGTCCATTGCTGCTGGCTGCGATGCCGGCTGAACGCTTCGAGCTTCAGATCGACCAGACCTGAAATATCTATTACTGTGGTGACCGGCATAAAACTCACTTCAGCCCCTTCCCACGGAACGCCGCGCGTGGTCATGTAGTAAAGCTTCTTCACCGAATGCTGACCGAGCCCCTGTTGCGTTTGATGAAGGAAGGTATCTGCGGTGGCAGCCGACATCACGGCTGCGGTCGCGATTCGCGATATGGCCTTGTGGTCGCGATGCTGATTGCCGCCGCCTTCCGGGCCGAATGTTACCACGACGTCCGGTCTTTCCCGGCGAATCAGCCGCACGACCTTCTCTTCGACCTCGCGCTCGTCCGCCTCGTCGAGCCTGCCGTCCATGTAGCCGAGGAAGTATACTTCTGAGATGCCGAGCACCTGCGCGGCATCACACGCTTCACGCTCGCGCACCGCCGCGAGCTCTTCGGGCGAAGAGGCAAGCCCTCCCGCGCGCCCGGCCTGTCCGCTCGTCGCGATTATCACAGAGACGCGCGCTCCGCCGCGCGCGTACTTCGCAAACGTGGCGCCCGGTCCCCACGTCTCGTCATCGGGATGGGCGAACACACCCATCAACGCTCTACCGGTTTTCATTGCTCGTCTTTCAAAGTCTTTATGAAATCGATCAATGCGGCATTGAACTCGTCCGGCCTCTCCATGTTCGACAGATGGCCCGCGCCTTCGATCACAACAAGGCGCGAGCGCGGTATCCCGTCGCGCATGCTCCTGGCTTCGGCTACGGGAGTGAGCCTGTCTTCGGAGCCTGCGATTATGAGCACCGGAAAATCTATGCCAGCCAGGATGGAGATAGAATCCATGCGTGATGCCATGGCCCGCTGCGCCGAGGCTATGCCGTGAGGCGTGTTCGCTTCGGCCATAGCGCGCATGCGGTCGACGATGTCGGGGCGCTTTTCGGGAGTGGAAGGCGCGAACGCGACAGGCACCATATCGTCGGCTATCGCGCTTGCCCCTTCGCGCTCTGCCTTCGCGGCAGACTCCAGGCGGCGCTCTCGCGCTTTGGGCGCGTCGGCGGTTGCGCGAGTGTTCGCAAGCACCATGGCTCGCACCGCGCCGGGATACTTCCTGTAAAACGCAAGCGAGATGTAACCGCCCATCGAAAGACCTACGAGCACGGCGTCCTCGATATCGAGCTTCGACATGAGGGAGCGAACGTCGGCGGCCATCTGCTCCATCGTGTAAGGCCCGTCAGGCGCATCGGTATCTCCGAAGCCTCTTAAGTCGAGAGTGATCGTGCGACAGTGATTTCTGAGCGCGGATATCTGATCATCCCACATGGCTTGATTGAGCGGGAACGCATGAATGAATATGACCGGCAGCCCCGATCCTTCATCACGGTATGCGATGTTGATTCCGTTGATCTCGATCTTCATAGCGGTGATGTTAACAGAAGACCGTTCGAAGTTTCACCTTTCGCCTCGGAAAAATGCATCACTTAGCCGCATCGTCGTTTTGCAAGAAAATCGCAAGAAGTAAACACAAGCCATTGTACTCTGTTAAATAAGGCGGGGCGTCGAGCCGTCTTAGCGCGTCTCCTTCGCATCAGGGCTGGCAAAACGATTGACCTTGCGTGCTATACTCTGCCTTCTTTTGCGAAGGTGCCGTCAGGAGTAGCGGTTGTTGAACGGAGAGCAAGATGGGGTGATCAGCTCCTCACGGCGCATATTGTTAACTGAATAAACAGGAGGCACGAATGAATCGATACCCCCGCAGGAGATTCACCAAAGGCCTCTCCTCAGGCTTTTTTATCTTGTCGTTCTTTACAGTTGGGTACCTGGTTGATGGAGAGATAAATCGAGCGATCGCTTCCGATGATCGTTCCAAACCCGCAAAGCAAGAAGCCCCTACAAATGCCCCAGGCGCAACCGACGCCTCATCCTCAAAGAAAAACAGCGATGACTCGAAGCCGGCCCCGGCCAGCTCGTCGACCGAAATGCAGTTGAATCCGGACGAGAGCAAGGCGGCTCCGGATGATTCCAATAACGATGCCGAAGAAAGCGCGCTCCAGGATTTTCACGCGACCGCTTATAGTTTGAAGGGCCTCACTGCCTCGGGCGAGCCTGTAAGGCAGGGCGTCATAGCGGCTGACCCGCGTGTGTTGCCACTCGGCACCATAGTTCATATAAAAGCGGGCCGCTACACCGGGACATATACGGTGCTCGACACCGGCGGTCGCGTCAAGGGTCGCAAGGTCGATATATACATGCCGACCTATAAAGAAGCGAAGAGATTTGGCCGACAGCGAGTTAAGGTAAGAGTCATTAGCCGGAAGAAATAACAGTCTAGCGAGTCAGGAACAGTCTAGCGAGTCTAGCGAGTCGAGAGTCTAGCGAGTCCCGCTCGTGACTATGCTGATTACTTTGCATTATCTGATTCAAGCGATCTCTGTCTCTGAAGCGACTCGCTTGACTCACGACTCGCTAGACTCGCCAGACTGTTCCCGCCAGACTTTAGTGTGGCGCGCCTGCCGGTTGCGGCGGAGAAATACCGGACAAGCGCCTCGCGGTATCGGTCGAGCTTGCTCAGGATGGCGTTTGACGGCGCTTTGCCCGATTCCGTGAGCAGGATAAAGGCGATGCGAAAGCTCTTGGGCGCGCTCGCCGCGTCGGGCACTCGCGGGCCTTCGCGTTCTATGATCTGATCGACCGATGTGGTCTTACGCGAGGCGTTCATCGAAAAATTCGAGACTGGCGATTTGGTCCTGAGCAGGTTCTTCAGTTGCTCGTCGACTACCAGGTAAGTTATCGGGCCGACTTCGTCAGCCGCTCTGAGCCCCATAAGATACTGATCGAGATCGCTGAAGTGATTTACCGAGGTCTCGATAGTTGTAAAGGTGCCGCTACCGTTATCCCTCCATGAATTGCCTTCCATCAGCGACGAGAACGTGCCATCTGCGGTGGTCCGCGTGTCGACGAGAAAACTCCAGTGAGCGAACTGGCGGCCAAGCAGATCATCTTTGATGTCGTGCTCTGCATCGAATCGAACGTATGAGAGCCAGCGATGGCCTTGCTCGTGACACACTATGCTCACAGCCGAATTGAGCCCTACGACATGTGCATGCGGGTCATCGGGCCAGTCGTCCGCTATGTTGCCCATCGTGATTATCGTAGAGAGCCTGGCGTCGCTTCCATAGACGGAGCCTCGGTCGAATAGATTCAAGCCTATGCCCTGAATGTCATTGCGCACGTTGAATGCGTGGGCCACGCCCAGCCCGTTGTCGAACGCGAAATCCGTCCAGATATAAATCGTGTCGAACACGTCTTCGTGAGAGCGATAAAAGGTCCGCGTCAAGGCGGGCAGATCGAGCCGCTTGCTTTTTGAGAAGAATTCGAAGGCCGGGCCAGAAACAGCGGTTGAGGGAGGGTCCGAAAAATCTATGGCGTTCGGCTCGCCGTCAGGTCTACCCGGCGATATGCCTATGAGTGATGTACGGGTCTTGACCTTCTTATAGACGAAGCCGATTCGACCGTCGTCAAACAGCACGACCTGGAACGTGCTCGCCCCGCTGTACTGCGACTGCGGCACCCCATTCCACGTGACTGTGTAACGGTCGTCGAAACGGTTGTAGTAAATCTCGCCCTTCGTCGTGGCGCTCAAATCTGCCCACAGCGGCGCTATTCGCGGTAGCTCGCTCACCAGAGACGAGATCGATGGGCGCGCGAGGGTGTCACCCTCTGTGAAGGTTATATACCCGTTGGTCCCGACATACATCTTATCGTAGCGCACGCCGAAGAAAGGGAACTGCGCCCTGATAAGTTCTACTTCGCGATAGCCGTCGTTTGAGTTGCCGAGCACATTTCCTGCCCCGAAGAAGTAGGTAAGCCGGCTGCCAAAATCTCTATTGAAAGCGATATTGGCGCGCGTTATCCGGTAGCCGTCGCCCTCAGGCGTAAATAGCAATGAGACGTTCTTCAGATCGAAATTGCTCGGCGCAAGGACTATCGTCCCGTCATCTTTGATCAACGACAGGTCGCCGACCTCTTCGACCTGCGGGCCGGTCGCGCTGAAAGTCCTCAGGGGGCCGCCTTTCTCCGTCGATTGCGCTCCGAGCCTCTGAAGGTTCAGCCTGTGATTGTGCCACTGGTCATCAGCCCCGCGCGGATCGAACCCGCAGATGAATTGCTCGTCTGAGCCTGATTGCGCCAATCCCTGCTCTGGCCGGGTGAATGCAGCAAAGATTGAAGAGGTTGCAAACAGCAGGGCGAGCAGCGCCAGCCCCGCGCGGATACGACCCGGATAGGTGCGATCGGTTTTCATAATCAGCAGCATCGAGCGCCTTTGCGCCTCGACAGCGATTATATGTAGTTGGTCGCCCGCTAACAACCTTTGAGTAATATTTAGTCCTTGACAAAAGAGCATTGTTGGAATAAAAGGCAAGCAGTAAGAGAGCCCCGAAGAACGTGCAGGAACGGTTAGCGTGGCAGGTCGCGCCAGCCAAGGTTATAATTATTGGCCAGACGTTGATTAGTCCAACGCAATCAGGTTGGAATACATCTAATATCTAGCAAACGCGTTGTTTCTCAAACAGGGCAGTTGCCGCTGTTGCTCGCTTAGCGATCCGGCGGAAACGGCTCTGTTTTAGTTTGGAGTGAATAGAAGTGGAAGAGATACAGGAAAAAACTACGACCCGAATTCCCCTCAACCCCGACAAGAAGAGTCCGCGCGCGCAGGAGTTTGAAAACAAGCTCGGCTCGCTCATAGTAGGTCAGGAGCGCGCCGTCCGCAGAATATCTGCGTTATACCAGATCTTTCTCGCGGGCATGCAAAACCCCGGCAGGCCCATAGGGACCATGCTCTTTCTAGGCCCAACAGGATCGGGCAAGACGCGAGTGATCGAGGCCGCCGCCGAGGTCCTGTTCGGCGATGCGAATGCTGTCGTCAAGATAGACTGCGCCGAGTTCCAGCACTCGCACGAGATCGCAAAACTGATCGGCTCGCCTCCCGGCTACCTGGGCCACCGCGAGACCGCACCTATGCTTACCCAGGAGAACCTCGACAAGTATCACACCGACCGCGACAAGCTCACGTTCGTTCTGTTTGACGAGATCGAAAAGGCGAGCGACGCGCTCTGGCAACTGCTTCTAGGGATACTCGACAAGGCGACTCTCACGCTCGGCGACAATCGCAAAGTCGACTTCTCGCACTGCATGATCTTTTTGACCTCGAACCTCGGCGCGAAAGAGATGAGCGAGCTTATCACCGGGTCGATAGGGTTTGCTCCGGCGCGCGGCAAAGGCATGATACAGGATGACGTCGATCAAAAGATTTACCGCACCGCGAGCGAAGCAGCCAAGCGAAAGTTCTCGCCTGAATTCATGAACCGCATCGATAAGGTGGTCGTCTTCCGCAGCCTCAAAGAGCATCACCTCAAGCAGATACTCGAGCTTGAGCTGGGCCAGGTCCAGAACCGCATCATGAAAGGCACGGGAGAGAAGTTCGTCTTCACCTGCACCGAGCAGGCAAAGAAATTCCTGCTCGACGAGGGTATAGATTTCAAGTACGGCGCGCGCCATCTGAAACGCGCTATCGAGCGCTTCCTCGTATTCCCCATCTCTAATCTCGTCGCCACCGGCCAGGTCACAACGGGCGATCTCGTCGTCATCGACTACGATGTGACGACGGGCAAGCTCGTCTTCACCAAGGAGGAAGGCGGCGCGCTCATCGATCCTTATCGCGATAAGCACCCGGAGATGTTCGAGGGCA
>DASTET010000228.1:0-6382 GCA_035709445.1 Blastocatellia bacterium
ATCGATTTCATATCTGATCACCTGAATGCGGATTCGATAAGAATATGACTGCAGAGGACGCGGAGGTGCGCAGAGGTTGAACAAAATCTCATCTGCGCACACCCGCGTCCTCTGCGGTTATATCTTTTGCTCGGTCTTTGCATCAGCTTACGGGATGCGGGCGGACATAAGACTGCCCGCGATTATAAAACTCTGCGAGATGCCTCAGCCTGTCGCTGAGGTCGCCGGTTAAATCGCCCGCCCTGAAACGCCATTTCCAGTTGCCTTCCTGGCTGGCCGGCAGGTTCATCCGAGCCTCCGAGCCAAGCGCCAGCACGTCCTGCAAGGGGGCGAGCGCCATCCTTGCCGCCGATCGAAATGCCGCTTCGATGAAGTCCCAGTTGATCTCCTCGCCCTCCGACTTGAAATACTTCAAGCACAAGGCCCGCTCGCTCTCGATCTGCTCGGCGCTTCGCGTAGAGCCTGTGCCTGCTTTGCTGTTGAACCACCCGACGGTAGTGTCGTTGTCGTGGGTCCCGGTATAGACGATAGTGTTGTTGACGTAGTTATGCGGCAGATCGAGATTGCCCGAGTCGGCCCGAAACGCAAACTGCAAAATCCTCATGCCGGGGAAACCGAACTCGTCGCGGAGCGCCTCTACGTCGGGCGTGATAACGCCGAGGTCTTCAGCGATGATAGGCAGCTCGCCCATCTTGTGCTTGAGCGTGGCGAACAGCTTGCGGCCAGGCACATCGACCCACCGCCCGTTGACCGCCGTCTGCTCATTTGCGGGTATCTCCCAGGTGGCCGAAAAGCCTCGAAAGTGATCGACCCGCACGATGTCTACAAGCTCGAACGTGGCGCGGAAGCGGTCTGTCCACCACTGGAATCCAGTCTTGATCATGCGGTCCCAGTCGTATATGGGGTTGCCCCAGAGCTGGCCGGTCTTGCTGAAATAGTCGGGCGGTACGCCTGCGATCACTAAGGGGTTGCCCTTCTCGTCGAGCTTGAACATATCGGGGCTGGTCCAGACCTCCGTCGAATCATAGGCGACAAAGATAGGCATATCGCCGATGATCTGCACATCTCTTTTATGGCAATACTGCCTCAGCTCGGCCCACTGTCTGAAGAAAAGGTATTGATAAAACTTTTCGGACTCGACTTCCCCGTGCAAACGGTCGCGCGCTGCGGCAAGAGCATCGGGGTCTCGGAGGGCAAGCTCCGGCCCCCACATATTCCAGGGCGCGCCGTTGTGCTCGTTCTTGAGCGCGCGAAACAGCGCATAATCATCGAGCCAGCTCGCAGAGGCCCGGCTGAAGGCGAGAAAGCCCGCCCGCATCTCGGAGGGCGGGTTCTCGTTAAATCGCCTGTACGCCCGCCGAAGAAGTGAGGACTTGTAGTCTATGACGCGGCCAAAATCTACCCTGTCCTCGGGAAATGACGGCGCATCTCGAAGGTCTTCTTCGGTCAGCAAGCCTTCGACGACAAGCCTCTCAGGGCTTACGAGCAGAGGGTTCCCCGCAAACGCAGAGAAGCATTGATAAGGCGAATCGCCGTAGCCCGTGGGTCCGAGCGGCAAGACCTGCCAGAGGTTCAGCCCGCTCTCAACCAGAAAATCGATGAATGCGTATGCCTGGTCGCCGAGATCGCCGATTCCGAAGCGTCCCGGTAATGAAGTCGGATGCAGCAGAATACCGCCCCACCTGGGATAGATCACTTAATTCCCTCCTTTATACGTGCTCATCTGCGCCCATCTGCGGCTTCACCCTCATTGTTACCGCCGCTCGCTCAGCACGTATGAATCGCGCGGCGGAACAGAAACGGTTATCTTTCCGCTCCTCGCTCGCGCGCGTAGCTTTCCGTAAAGATTTTCAACCCACAGACCTCCGCCTGCCGAAAGAGCGAGTCGAACAGGAGCATCCGAGTTGTTGATGGCTACGATGACGCGGTCGCCCTTTGATTCCCTCATGAAAGCGAGCGACTTATCGCTAACGGCCAGGACTTTCATATCTCCGCCGCGAAGCGACGGGTGTTTTGCGCGCAGATGGAGCAGCTTTCTTATGTGGTTGAAAATATCCCGCTCCTTGCTCGTTCGGCCCGTCGATCTGAATGCGTTGCGCGCATCGCCCGGAAACCCGCCGGGAAAGTCGCGCCGGTTGTCAGGGTCGGTCGAGCCCTCCATCGCAATCTCGTCACCGTAATAAAGCTGCGGTGTGCCGCGCATCGTCAGCAGGTATGTATGCGCGAGCTTCAGGCCCGCGAGGGTCGCCCCCTTCTCGCCCATGAACCTGGCTACATCGTGATTTCCTATAAAGGGTATCAGCACTCGCGGATTTGTATAGAGATGATCTTGATCCAAGACATCGGTCAGGCGCTTCATCGGCTGGCCCTTGATGAAGACGTCGCGGATAGCGAAGTAACTCGGAAAATCGAAGACCGTGTGAAGGTTCGAGTCTATATTGTCGAACCGGGCGCGGCCTCCCTGAAAAAAGGAAGTGACTTCGGGCCTTTGGTCGAAGACTTCTCCGACGACCGTGAGTTGCGGGAACTCGGTTTCAAGCGCCTTATTCCAATCGCTCCAGAAGCGGCGATGCACGAACGGAAAAGTATCCTGCCGGACGGCGTCGAGCCCGGTTATGCCTATCCACCAGACGGCGTTCTGAATGACGTATCGAGCCGCCTGCGGATCATCTTGATTGATATCGGGCAGGATGTTTGCGAACCATCCACGGATGGTAGCTTCGAATCGCTCGCGGTCGGGATTCTGCTCGGTGACCGATTTGATATCGAAGAGATTGTTCGGGTGGCTCTGCGGAGTGCCGTTGAGCCAGGTCGGCGTAGGCGGCTCCGAGGTCCAGACGTGGTCCGGCCCCGAATGGTTTGCGACCTGGTCCTGTATGATCTTTATACCTAAGGCGTGCGCGCGGTCGACCAGCTCTCTGTATTTTTCGAGCGTGCCCAGGTGTTCTTCTACACGGTAAAAATCGATCGCGCCGTAGCCGTGGTAATCGCTCACGGCCTTGCCGTATTCATAGTCCTTCGAGCGATTCGTGTTGTCATAAACTGGCGTGGTCCAGATAGCGGTGACGCCGAGATCTTTGAGATAAGGCAGGCGGTCGATGATGCCCTGGAGGTCGCCGCCGTGATAAGCGCGCGGGTTCGCGCGCTTATACATCCCGCGCGACCCGGCTGGCTCGTTGTTGGCCGCGTCCCCGTCGCTGAAGCGATCAGGCATTATCAGGTAGATACAATCATCCGGCGAGAAACCTTGAAAGCGGCCACGCCGGTCGAGCGGCGGTATTATCTCGAAATGGGCTTCGGTCGCGCCGCCGCCATTCGTGATGCGAAGCGCGCGGCGTCCGGGCGCGGCGTTTCGATCTATGGAAACGTCTATGAAGAGATAATTGCCGTTGGCCGAGGGGGTCGCGTTGTCGATAGTAAACCCACTGCCTGAGACTTCGACGCGCGCGGCTGCGAGGTTGCGCCCGCGAACGAGCAGGCGAACGGGGTTGATCGAATGGCCCGCCCACCAGTTCGGCGGCTCGACCTTTAATACTTCGGGCGCGTTCGGCGCTGTGCGGGCAGGCATCGCTGCAAGCAATAGCGCGAGCGGCAAAGAGAATCTCGCAAGAAACCCGGGCCTTGATAGACTGCCCCTCAAAAGAAGAGTCCCTCCTACTGTTGCGGTTGACCTAGCATCCGCTGCGTGCGAAGCCTGTCATCCATGATGCGTTCCTGCTCGGACTGTTTTTCGAGTGCTTCGAGCCGTTTGAACTCCGCCAGCGCAATCTGTGCTTTTTCGGTCTGCTTGAGGCGCGAGTACGAAAGAAAGAGTTGATAAAACGCCTGGGTGTGCGCCGGGTGCCCCTCAATTACGAGCTGCAAACGGACGACCGCTTCTCGATAGTCACGACGTTTGACGGCGAGCCGGGCGTAGTCGTAGAGCACCGGAACATTCCTGGGATCGAGCTTGAGCGCATGTTTGAGCGGGGTCTCTGCGTCTTCAAACCGGCCCTGCTCTATGGCGATGTAGCCCAGGCTTGCAAGCGCGTCGACGTGGTCCGGGTTCTTTGCGATGAACTTCTCAAGGTAATGGCGCGCAATGTCGAAATTGCCAGCCGCGCGATGAGCGTAGCCCTGCCAGAACTCTATGCTCTCGATCCCGGGATCGAGCGATGCGGCCCGGTCGAAATCCGCTGCTGAAGCCAGCCACTCGCCTTTCCGGTAATTGGCGTCTGCGCGCGCGAGCAGGTAGGGGGTATTGTTGGGTTCGATCTCAAGGGCTCGGCTGAACTCGTTTACGGCCCCCTCCCAGTAACCGGCGCGGAAATATTCGCGGCCCAGAAGGTAATAGTAATCTGCGTTCTTGGGGTCGCGCTCGATTGCGTGCTTGAACTCTTCGACAGCGTTCGTGTGGTCGCCGCGCGCGCTTGCGATCAGACCGAGTCGGAAGTGTGTCTCGGCGGGCGCCGGGTTTAGGTCTGCCGCTTCGGCAAGAAACCGCGCGGCGTCATCATTGCGGTCCAGATTATAAAGAGCGATTCCGAGGTTATAGAGAACCTCATATGTTCGAGGCATGGCCTCATTTACCCTGGCGAAGACGCGGGCGGCCCGCTCGTACTGTTTGTGCTGCGCGAGCACGGTGCCCAGAGTGAAGAGAGCGCGCGCGTCCGAGCCTGCTTTCTGCTCGATAAGATCGGCGGCAGACTCGGCCTCACGGTCTCGACCGGCTCGATAAGCCACGCTCAGAAAGGCGAGCGCGAGCTGCGGGTCGTCGGGCGCAATCTCGCGAGCGCGCATAAGGTGTTCCGCCGACTTTGCGAATTCGCCGGTCTCGCTGTAGAGCACTCCGAGGTTGTAATGCGCCTGTGTGTGGGCGGGCTCGATCTTTAATACGCCTTCGAACTCTGCTATCGCTTCGCGGAACTTGCCCTGCTGGGCGAGCAGGCGGCCCAGATTGTTGCGCGCGCCGACAAAACCCGGATCGAGCTTTATCGCATTATTGAATTCTTTGAAAGCCAGCTCGGAGCGGCCCCGTCGGTCGAGCACAACGCCGAGGACATTGTGCGCGACGGCAGACTGCGGGGCAGCCTGAACGGCGGCCCGCGCGGCGCGTTCTGCTTCCACAAGCCGGTTTGCCTGCAATGCTGCCACTGCTTCGTCGAGCGCCGCGCGAGCTGCCGAATTTATCTCGCCCTGTCTGGCGGCGGGCGGTTTGCCTGTTGTTTGCGCCATTACCTGGATGCATAGTGCAAAGATCAAAAGACCGGTGTATAAGGCTTGCCGCTGAAGCAAAGATC
This sequence comes from Blastocatellia bacterium, assembly GCA_035709445.1. Lineage (GTDB taxonomy): Bacteria > Acidobacteriota > Blastocatellia > UBA7656 > UBA7656 > DASTET01. Next base: position 5,280 of record DASTET010000228.1, read on the forward strand.
GATTCACCGCAGAGGACGCAGAGGTTCGCAGAGGTATAAACAATCCTCTGCGTACCTCTGCGTCCTCTGCGGTCAAAAATGTTCTCCGATAATCGAGCATCACGTCTTTAGCACTATCTTTACACTTACCGGTCAGGCTGTCGGCTCGTGCGAAACTCGGTGTTGATCTTCTCTACCAGGGCGAACTCGCGCGCTGCTTCCTCGTGACGACCGAGACGACGCAGCGCGAGCCCGAGCTGGTAGTGGGCGTCGGCGCGGTCGGGCATGATAGAGACTGCCGTCGTCAAAGTCTCGACAGCTTCCGAATACTTTTGAGCGAGGGCCAGCGCGCGGCCCAGCGCCCAGTGGGCTTCGAATACTTTTGAGTCGATAGAAATCGCCTTTCGAAGAGCGGCTATGGCCTCATCGATCTTGCCCTGCTTGACGAGCAGCGCCCCTAGCCCGACCAGGCCATACGGGGACTCGGGATCTATCCCGACCAGCTCTTGATACTCGACAAGCGCGGCGTCGGATTCGCCCGCCGATTCGAGCGATGTGCCAAGGAAGAAGCGGGCCTGCGCGTGCTGCGGGCTGAGCCCGGCTGCCGCTCGCAACATCTTGACCGCGCCCGCATAGTCTTTCGTCGCGTACAGAACGCGGCCCAGGTAAAAGTGCGCGTCGAAGCTTTTCGGGTTGAGCAGAATGGCCTGCGAGAGCACCTCTACGGCCTCGCTGTTTGCGGAGCCGCGCGAGGCGAGAATGACGCCCAGCAGCGTGTGGGCCTCTGCCGCGCCCGCATTGATTCTGAGCGCGCGCCGCACCTCGCGCTCGGCATCCTCGACACGTCCTGCATTAAAGAACGAGAGCGCGCTGAGGTATGCCGCGTCGACGGAGCCGGGCTGGCGGCGCGTTAGCTCCGAAAATGACTCGATCGCTTCAGGCCAGAGTTTGAGTTTTATATAGGCAAGGCCCATGTCCTGCCACGCGCCTATCAGGTCGGGGTCACGCCGGAGGGCCTCTTTAAAATCCTTTATAGCTGCCTGGAAGTCGTCGCGATCGGTTGCAAGAAGCGCGCTCATGTAAAACACACGCGGGTCCGATGGACGGGCGTCGCGCAGCAGGTC
>DASTET010000229.1:0-7011 GCA_035709445.1 Blastocatellia bacterium
CTCCGCGAGCGTTACCTCGGGTTCGGCACATACTTTACGGAAGAAGAGAAGCACAGCCTCTATTCGAGCGAGCTTCGAGAGGCGATAAAAGGGCTCGACCCCTACCGCGAGCACCGGAAGTATTTTGATCGCGTGGCCGGCGAAGATTTTATCAACCAGATGCTTTACATAGACCTGAAGACTTTTCTGCCGTGCCTGAATCTCACCTACACCGACAAGATGAGCATGGCGTCGGCGATGGAAGTGCGCGTCCCGCTGCTCGATCACGAGCTAGTAGAGATGGCGGCGCGAATTCCTGCGCGGCTCAAGCTGAAGGGATTGACTGGGAAATACATATTCAAGCGGGCGGCTCGCAGGTGGCTGCCGCGCGAGATCGTCAACCGCAAGAAGGCCGGATTCAGCGCCCCCGTCCGCGCGTGGCTCGTGCGCGAGCTTCGCGACACGGTTGAAGATTTGCTGTCGGAGTCGAACATACGCCGCCGGGGTTACTTCAATTATTCCGGCGTGAGGCGGCTTATAGACGATAACCTTTCGGGGCGTGAGGACAACAGCTTGAAGGTCTTTCAACTGCTCACGCTCGAGCTATGGCACCGTACATTTATCGATCAAGACACGTATGAAAAGAATCCTTGTGACAGGGGGGGCGGGATTTATCGGCAGCCATCTGGTCGATCATCTGATGGCTGAAGGCGCAAGCCGCGTGAGTGTCGTAGACAACTTCAACGATTTTTACGACCCGGCGATCAAGCGAGCAAACATAACGCGGCATCTCGACCGGCGCGAGTTCTCGATAATCGAAGCCGACATCGCAGATTCACAGGCGATGGGCGAGGTATTCGAGCGCGAGCAGTTCGATATGATCGTCCATCTTGCCGCGCGCGCAGGCGTGCGCCCTTCGCTCGAAGCGCCGCTCGATTATGAAGCGACGAACGTGCGCGGCACTTTTGTGCTGCTCGAAGCGGCGCGTCGTCACCGCATCCCTCACTTCGTGTTCGGCTCCTCAAGCTCGGTCTATGGCATCAACTCGAAAGTGCCGTTCAATGAGGACGACCCCGTAGCCCGGCCAATCTCGCCTTATGCGGCGACGAAGATCGCAGGCGAGGCCGCCTGTCACACCTACTGCCACCTGTACGGGATGAGGGTTGTCTGCCTGAGGTTCTTTACCGTCTATGGTGCGAGGCAGAGGCCCGACCTTGCGATACACAAGTTCGCGCGGCTGATAGAGGAAGGGCGACCGCTGCCGCTGTTCGGAGACGGGAGCACGCGGCGCGACTACACTTATATCGACGACATCATATCGGGCGTGGTGGCCGCCATGAATTATGGAGCGAGCCAGTTTGAAGTAATAAACCTGGGCGAGTCCGACACGGTCGAGCTGAGACGGCTGGTCGAGCTGCTCGAAGCAGCCCTCGGCAAGAAGGCGATTATCGATTACCATCCCGCGCAGCCGGGAGACGTGCCTGTTACCTATGCCGATATAAGCAAGGCGCGGCGGCTGCTCGGATACGACCCGCAGACGAAGATCGAAGCCGGAATAGAAAAATTCGTCCACTGGCTCAAAGAGCAGAGAGATGCTTGATTAAAGAGATGCGCCGGGGCTACTATTTTTTCGCTTGAGCAGCGGCTATTTATGAAAGAGTACCGGTTAAAGAGCGTCAGAGAGATCGCGGGTGACGAGCAAAGACCTGAGTTATCGGTCTTCCTGCCCGTCTATAACGAAGAGGAGAATATCGGTCTGTTGAACACGAGGCTGACCGGGTCGCTCGAAAAGCTCGGTCGCACCTATGAAGTCATTTACGTCGACGACGGCTCGACCGACGGCAGCCTCGCAAAGCTGCGAGAGATCGCGGTCGCCGACCCGCGAGTCAGAGTCATTGCGCTGCGGCGCAACTACGGGCAGACAGCCGCGATGAGCGCGGGCATAGACCATGCGCGCGGCGACATACTCATCCCGATGGATGCAGATCTGCAAAACGATCCCGTCGACATCGCGCGGCTGCTTGAGAAGCTCGACCAGGGGTTTGATGTCGTGTCGGGCTGGCGCAAGAACCGAAAAGACAAGATGCTCACGCGCCGCATCCCCTCGATGCTGGCCAACAGGCTCATCTCGGCCATCAGCGGCGTCAGGCTCCACGATTACGGTTGCAGCCTCAAGGCGTACCGCCGCGATGTGCTCGCAGACGTCAAGCTCTACGGCGAGATGCATCGTTTCATCCCGATCTATGCGAGGTGGGCAGGCGCGCGGGTCGCGGAGATACCGGTCACGCATCATGCTCGGTACGCGGGCAGATCCAAATACGGGTTGTCGCGTACGATAAAAGTCGTATTCGATCTGATCACCATCAAGTTCATGTCGAGCTACATGACAAAGCCGCTCTACCTGTTCGGGACTGCGGGGACCATTTGCCTCCTCATATCGCTCTTCTCGATGCTGTGGGCGCTCTATTACCGGTTCGTCCTCGACGTGCATCTCAACCGCATGCCGCTCGCCACCCTCTCCATGATAATGTTCGCGATGGGCATACAGTTCATCTTCATGGGGCTGCTGGCCGAGATGATCGTGCGCACTTATCACGAATCGCAGAACAAGCCTACCTATCTCGTCCGCGAGCGAATCAACATCGAAGAAGACGACGGCGAATGAAGGAAGAAGGCTATCATTTAGAGACATCCGGCCCTTCGTCGCGCTCGTCTTTCGTCAACCGGTCGCAGGCGCGTCGCGTGACCCTGTGTGGAATACCCGTCGATGATCTGAGCGAAGACGAGACGGTCGCCGCAATAGACAGGTTGATCGCGAGCGGCGCGGCGCATCATATGACTGTGGTCAACGCGGCCAAGATTGTGGCCGCAAGCCGCGACGAGGAGCTGAGGCAGGCCATACTCGAATCATCTCTCGTGACGGCTGACGGGATGTCGGTAGTGTGGGCCTCGCGGCTGTTAGGAGCCAGATTGCGCGGGCGAGTCACGGGCATAGACATGTTCGAGCGGCTGGTCGAGCATGCAGCCGGGCGCGGTTTGCGGGTCTATCTGCTCGGCGCGCGCGAGCCGTCGGTTCGCGGCACAGTCGAGCGATTGATTGCTCGCCACCCGTCGCTGATCGTTGCAGGCTGGCGCGACGGCTACTTCGCGCCAAACGAGTCCGAGACCATTGCCCGCGAGATAAGAGAGAGCCGGGCCGATATCCTGTTTGTGGCGCGGGGGACGCCTGCGCAGGAGAAGTGGATCAGGGCCTATATTAAAGCCACGGGCGCCCGCTTTGCGCTCGGAGTTGGTGGCAGCTTTGATCACGTCAGCGGGCTTGCGCGGCGGGCGCCGGTCTTTTTGCAACGGGCCGGGCTCGAATGGCTATACAGGCTCGCACGCGAGCCGCGAAGGCTCTGGCGGCGCTATCTCGTAGGCAATACGACCTTTATCTGGCTTGTCGCAAAGCAGGCGGCGATGATGAGGTTCGGTAAGAGAAGCCTGTCGGACGCTCAGCTCCCGGAAGAAGCGGAAAACAGAGGAGCGCAGAATAGTAACTGAGTCCCAGTTGTGTCAGGATGTTTAAGGGGCTACAATCAGGAAATCCGGTCTAGTGACCGGCGAGCGCGTGCATATAAAGCGATTTTACGATAGACTCGCTCGCGCTCTTCGCGCAGGATGGAAGGAGAAAGCCCCATGTCAAGAGAACGCAGGCCGCTCGCGGAGGTAAGCGGAAAGGCTGGCGACGTGCGCCCCCTGAGCAAAGCGGCAGAACTAAACGCGCTGCTTGAAAAGCGGCGAGGCGAACGGCACGCCATAGTGATGCAGGACTATCCTGACCCCGACGCCATTTCTTCGGCGTGGGCCCACAAGATGATTGCCGCCCGTTACGGCATCACCTGCGACATAATGTATGAAGGCCGCATAAGCCATCAGGAGAACCTTGCGCTCGTTCAGCTTACCGATATAGAGATGGTCCGCTATAGCGAAGGCGACGACCTGAAAGTCTATGATGCGACTGTCTTCGTCGATAATCAGGGCACGACCTCTTCGCTCACCGACCGTTTCGCGGCCATAGGGGTGAACCCGATGGTCATCGTCGACCATCACGAGCGGCAGGACCGTATAACGGCTGAGTTCACCGATATTCGCAAGATAGGCGCGACCGCCACGATCTATACCGAGTATATGCGCGAAGGGCTGCTCGATCTCAACAAGAGCGACGCGGCCCACGTTCGACTCGCCACGGCGCTGATGCACGGCATCAGAAGCGAGACATCGAGCCTGGTACGCGCCCGGCAGGAAGAGATGGAGGCGGCGACCTATCTGACGCGGTTCACAGACCATTCGCTGCTCGAAGACATACTGTCGGTCAAGAGGTCGAAACAGGTCATGGACGTGATACGCCAGGCGCTGGAGAACCGCGAGATACGCGAGAGCTATTCGATATCGGGCGTCGGCTATCTGCGTATGGAAGACCGCGACTCGATCCCGCAGGCGGCCGACTTTCTGCTGACCGAAGAGAACGTACACACGGCAATCGTCTACGGCATCATAATCAAAGGCGACCGCGAGATGGTCATAGGCTCTATGCGCACAAACAAGGTGACGCTCAACCCGGACGAGTTCCTGAAAGAGGCGCTCGGCGCAACCGAGACGGGCCGATACTACGGCGGGGGCCGTCGCGGCGCGGGCGGGTTCGAGATACCTATAGGGTTCCTCGCGGCCATAAAAGACGAAGAGCTTGTGAGAATGAAGTGGCGGCTCTATGACGAGCTGATAAAGAAGAAGCTGTTTGCCAAGATCGGCGTGAGCGCCCCGCCCCCCAACCTTCGCGTAGACACGGGCCAGCTCCGGGTCGATGAGACATGAGATTGGAGAAGCCAGAAGTCAGAATCCAGTAGCCAGAAGGCGGTCGAGACAGATTCTAGTCCCATTCACTCGGGCAGCAATCGAGAGACTACGCGGGACATTCTGGCTTCTGACTCCTGACTTCTGACTTCTAATCAGTTGTCCGTCTTTTTTACATCCGTACCGTTTTATTCCTGTATCCGGCTACTAAATCCCATCTAACCAGGCGATTATCTGTCTATTCGTTTATGGAACACGGCTTGCCCATGTAGCATTGCCGGGCGCAAGCGTTGCTACCGAGTACGAGCAAGATGGAGCTATGGGTTATTCACATTCGCGTTGGAACAATTAGCCAGTAATCATTCGCAGATTTTTGGAAAGGATATGACCTCCCCATGTATCAGTGTGCAAAAAAGTCGGAGGGTAAGCTTATATCATTTGCGCTCGCTTTCGTATTACTCATTCACTCTTTACCGGTCCTCGCCAGCCCTCTTAGCAGCGATGGGGGCGCGACTCCGTACGCGCCGGCATTTGCAGGCTATAACGCGCCCGCAGCCTTATCCTATGAAGAGATCGTAACGATCTCCGGGGTCGAGGAGCTTGACGCCGACCTGGGCGCGAAGCTCAACGCGCTGCGCCACACGCCATTTATCAGTAACGAAGTTCATCTGAGCGGAGCAGCGCCCGAATTCGCCGAAAACGACCGGCTCGGCAAATTCATCCGCGTGGGGTTATGGAACATAGAGCGGGGCGTCAGGCTCGACGAGATAAAGATGGCCCTCGAACAACCCGAAGAGTTCAAACGGCGAATCAAGGCCGACCCCGAAAGCCCCAAGTACCGTGAGGCAATCGAGCAGCTCGAAAACTTCAGATCGGTGGACGTGCTCGTGCTCAACGAAGCCGACCTCGGCCTGAAGCGGTCGGCGTATGCGGACGTGCCGAGAGAGCTGGCTTCTATCCTGAAGATGAACTACGCGTTCGGCATGGAGTTCATTGAAGTCGATCCGGCCAACATAGGGACCGAGGAATTAAATGAACAGCCGACCGAAGCAGTCGACCGCGACCAGTATCGCGGCCTCCACGGATCGGCGATACTGAGCCGATTCCCCATCAAAAACGCCCGGCTCATTCCGCTAAAGCACCAGCCGTATGACTGGTACAACCAGGAGAAGAAGCGCGTGTCGATTGCCGAAACGGCCCGGCGGCAGTTAGGCAAGATAGCCTTCCAGGCCGACTTCACGCGCCAGATACGTCGAGGCGGGCGCTCTGTGCTCATAGCCGAGCTTCACATACCGCAACTCGCCGAGCGGCAACTGACGGTCGTAACCACTCACCTCGAAGACCGGTGCAAGCCTTCGGATCGAAGACGACAGATGCAGGAGGTGCTGTCTCTCATAAAAGATATTAGCGGTCCTGTGGTCCTCGCCGGAGATTTCAACACGTCGGGCTCAAGCCTGAAGCCTACATCGATCAGGCACGAGATAAAGAATCGTCTTACGAGCAAGAAGTTCTGGGCGAGGCAGGCGGTAAAATCGCTCGTCCCCATCGGGTTTGCCGTCGATTTCACGATCGATGCCATCAAGTACGCGAGAACGGCGAACGATCCGACCGCAAAGGGGATACCGCTGATCGCTCCGAACAAAGAGGAGGGGCTCTTTAAAGACATTCGCCGCGCGCGATTCGACGATGGCTACGTTTTCGATTTCAGAGGCGATGCCGATAGGACGATCAACGGAACAGAAGGGACGCTTGCAAACTCGAATCAACGCGCCACCTCAAAAGGGTTCATATCGACTCACGCGATGGACCGCACCTATAAAGCCGTGGGCAAGAACAAGCTCGACTGGATATTCGTCAAGGCATACACACGCGACCCTAAGGACGGCGATCAGCCGTATCGCATGGCCCCGCACTTTGCGCGAACGCTCGAAAGCTTCAATTACAGCCTCGGCCAGAGGCTCTCGGACCACAACCCCATCACGGTCGATCTCCCGATCGAAGAGCCTGTTATTGGGTCAAGACCGAAGAATTTCAACCACAGACGACAGGGAGGAACGCAGAGTATTGATTATTCCTCTGTGACCCTCTGTGTCCTCTGTGGTTAGTTAGACATTGATGGTTAAGAAGGCTTCTTTCAAATCGAGAGCTGATTAACCCTGCTGGTAGCGCGATCTCCGATTCCCATTTTCCATTTCTTAT
>DASTET010000230.1:0-3134 GCA_035709445.1 Blastocatellia bacterium
AGACATAAAAAGCCGAGCACTTCGGCGGTCGCCGCGCGGTCTGCGGCGAGCGACAAAAAACTTGCAGGGTCGAGCGCATCGAGAGACGCGCGAGCGGCGGCGCGCACCTCTTCGCTCTCATCCGAAGAAAGCGATATTAGAGCTTCGAGCGACTCTTCGTTTGTAAGCGGCAGCAGCCCGCGTGCTGCGGCCAGCCGCACAGGCGGCGGCACAGCGCCCGCCTTTATCGATTCTACGATGCTGCTTGCGATGACGCTCTCTCCCGATCCGATTCGTCAACTGCTCTCAGGGGCCGATCCTTAGAGGCTTGTGTTGATCGCAAGATTACTATAGATGCGAGGGGTAATCAATTGTTTATTATCCGGCGCGACATCAGAGAGGGGAGCGTTTTCATTTCCATCAAAGAACTGTTGACTTGAAAATGGGCGGCAAGTATTCTAGCCGGTGTCTGTCAATGTTGCCCCTCTCAGTATCGATGTGTGAATGAAATGTTCTCGCCGTAATCATTTTACATGAACAGATGAGGGAGCCCTGGAGGTAGCTGCCCGCTCATCAAAGCCGCATCACGCGGGACACTTCACCTTTGCGTATCGTCTCGAAGGTGGTTGTGGATGGAACCGATAAACTTACAGACCATCGCCGAAAACTTCCAGAGCATCATAGGGCTGATAATCCAGTGCGCAGGCATCTTTCTCGTCGCCAGCCTGACTTTCTTCATGACGCGCTCGATTCGGCGCACCTTTCTTCTGTACTGGGCCACCGGCTGGGTCTTTCTGGCGAGCGCGCTGCTTTCACTGATAATCGGCTTTCGATTCGGGCAGATTCGAAGCGAGCTCTATACGGCATACTTCCTCGCCGAGTACGCATTCGGATTTCTTCTGGTTGCGGGCTGCCGCAACTTTGCAACAGGCGCGACCATAACGCGAAGCGATCTCCGGCTGCTGGCTTTTTTCATTATTATCGCTGCAGCCCTTCCGCATCTCTCCGACGATTTTGACAAGATATTCATACTGCACACGGCGATACTCGCAGTTTTTTTCGTATGGTCTTTCACTTCGCTCCAGCCTGCTCGCCGTCGCAGCAAGCCGGGACCGGGCCTGCGCGTTATATCGGCTGCCCTCGTGCTGCTGTCGTTAGATTTCGCTCACTATGTCCCGGTGATGTCGTACATAGAGTTCTTCAATGAAACGATTAAGTTTCCCTATCTGCAATACACATCGATCTATGATCTGATCCTTGAGATACTGCTGGCGTTCGGGATGGTGATGGTCGTGATGGAGGACCTGCGCCACGAGGTCGAAGAGGCGAACCGCGAGTTGATAGCCGCGCGCGACCGGCTCGAGGTTCTCGCGCGAATCGATCCGCTCACCGAAGCGCTCAACCGTCATGCCTTCCACTCGCTTCTTGAGAAGCGACAGGAGATGCCTGCCGGGTCTCTTTCCGGGTGTGCGGTGGTCATAGACATAGACAATCTCAAACCGATCAATGACCGTCTGGGGCACACGGCCGGGGATGCGGCCATCCGCGAGGTCGCACGCTGCCTGCGCGCGGTCATACGCGCTGACGATCTGCTCTTCCGCTGGGGCGGAGACGAGTTCCTGATCCTGCTTTTCAACATAACCGAGGCCGAAACGCGCAGGCGAATAGACGACCTCGACACGGCGCTCACCGAGACCCGCCTGCCCGGCTCGGCCGACGCTGTACCTTTAATCGTCTCGTACGGGCTATCACCTTTCAAAGATATGAGCCAGATCGAGCAGGCCATCGAAAGGGCCGACGAAGCTATGTATGCCAGGAAGCAATCGAGAAAAAACGCCTGAGTCCGAACCATTTTCCATTTTCCATTTTCCATTTATCATTTGTCATTGACGCGAGCACGCCATAGCCGATGAAGAACGAGAGAACTACTCAAGCGTGCGCGTAAGACCATGATTAGAGGCGATACGATTGCTGCCGTTTCTACCCCACCCGGACGGGGCGGGATCGGGGTAGTGCGGCTTAGCGGGCCGCTTTCGGTTGAGATAGCAGGCGCCATATTCGAGCCTCGATCTCACGCCGCTCGGTTCGAGCCGAACCGGGCGCAGTTTGGCAGGATCATCGATCCTGCGACCGCAGAGCACATAGACGACATCATACTGACGTTTTTCAAAGCGCCTCATTCATACACCGGCGAAGATGTCGTGGAGCTCAGTTGCCACGGGAGCCCTGTCATTCTCCGTCGAGTGCTCGGCCTTGTCGCCGGTCGGGGCGCGCGAATAGCCGAGCCCGGCGAGTTCACCTTCCGCGCGTTCTTAAACCGCCGAATAGACCTCGCCCAGGCGCAGGCCGTAAGAGACCTGATCAATGCGCAGACCGAATACCAGTCGCGTGTTGCGACTCGACAGATGGAAGGCGCGCTCTCCAGAAGGCTCGACCCCGTCAGGCAGTCGGTCACAGAGATAATCGTCCACCTTGAATCTTCCGTCGAGTTCGTCGAAGACGATATTTCGCCCGAGGCAATATCGTCGCTGCTCGCAAGGTTGAATCTCATAATCGAAGACCTCGATGCGATTGCTCGCAGCTTCTCGCTCGGCAGGTTTGTCAAAGAAGGGTTCGACCTCGCCATCGTAGGCCGCCCTAACGTGGGCAAATCGTCTGTCTTCAACCGCCTTGTAGGAGCCGACCGCGCAATAGTAACAGAGCTTCCCGGCACTACGCGCGATACGCTCTACGAGAGCGCCTCGATCTCAGGCGTGCCCGTGCGCCTTATAGACACGGCCGGAATCCGCGAGACGACAGACGTGGTAGAAAGCATAGGCATAACTCGAAGCCGCTCGGCCATCGCCGACGCCGACATATCGCTTGTGGTGCTCGACGCTTCAGAGCCGCTCGATAGAGCCGACATCGAGCTTATCGATCATGTGGCTGAGGAGAGAAGGATCATCGCATTCAATAAAGCCGACCTGCCGGTTAAGTCCGGTCCGGAGGAGCTCGGGGGGGCAGGGGCGCGCGATGCGATAAGCATCTCGGCGCTGACCGGCAGCGGATTTGATCGCCTGACTGAAACGATCTTCAAGCGTTTGAGCGGCGATCAAAGCAGCGAGCGCGATGATCTAATGATAACCGACGCCAGACAGGAGCAGGCCCTCCGGCGC
>DASTET010000231.1:0-2280 GCA_035709445.1 Blastocatellia bacterium
ATTATGATTAAAATCGACCTGATGCTCTTTGATCTGGATGGGACGCTGATCGATTCGAAAGCGGACCTCGCCAGATCGATCAACCTGATGCTTGCCGAGCTTGACAGGCCCTCGCTCGACGAGGACACGATAGGGAGCTTCGTAGGCGACGGGGTGAGGGTGCTCGTCCATCGCTCGCTCACGGCAACCGACCCCGATCGCCGCCCGCCCGATGAATACCTGCACGCCGATGGGATCGCTCTCATGCACAAGCACTACGGCGAGCAGATGTTCGTCGCGACTCGCCTCTATCCGCGCGTGGAAGAGACGCTCGAGCATTTCAGCAGTAAGCGCAAGGCGGTCGTCACGAGCAAAGAGGTCCGTTTCACCGAGATGATACTCGAACGATTCGGCATCGCCCGCTTCTTCGATTGCATCATCGGCGGGGATACAGTCGATGCGCGAAAGCCCGATCCGAGGCCGGTGATAGAAGCGGTCAGGCGTCTCGGCGGGGCGACGCGCGATGCGGTCATGATAGGGGACAGCGAAAACGACATCAACGCAGGCCGGAGGGCGGGGACTCGCACCTGCGGGGCCTGCTACGGTTTTCGCACAGCCGTCGAGATGCGCAGGACTTCGCCCGACGTGATGATAGAGCGATTCAATCAACTGGAAGATTTTTTCTGCTGACGAGGTGAGTGTGGCCATCTCCACGGACGACGTTTTGGCGCGGGCCCGTAAAGTGAAAATGCTTTTGCTCGATTGCGACGGAGTGCTGACCGACGGACGCATCATAATGCTTCCCGGCGGAGACGAGACCAAGTCGTTCGATGTGAAAGACGGGCACGCGATAGTCATGGCCCGGCGAGCGGGGCTGGAAGTCGGGATCATTTCAGGGCGCGTCTCCTCTGTGGTCCGCGCGCGGGCCGCCGAGCTTGGCATCACTAACCTCTACGAAAAAGCCTGGATCAAGCTCGACCCCTACCGGCAGGTGCTCGAAGCCGAGCGCCTGGTCGATGAAGAGGTATGCTATGTGGGCGATGACGTTGTGGATATACCTCTGCTTCGGCGGGCGGGGCTGGCCGTGGCCGTAAGCGACGCGGTCGAAGAGGCAAAAGCCCATTCGCATTATGTGACGGCGCGCGAGGGCGGGCGCGGGGCCGTCCGCGAAGTTATCGAGATGATCCTGAAGGCGCAGGATAAATGGGATGAAGCGCTGGCTCGATACCTGAAGGATTAAGCTCGTATTAATCAACCCCATCAACTACAATACTCAGTAACGCGCGGCGGCAGCTTGATCAACGAGGCGACTAAAGGTTGAGAGAAACGAACCCCGGCGAATCAATCTTCCGACTATGGACTTCATCGCTGAAGACAATTCTATAGCCCACTACAGGATCATCGAGCCGCTTGGCGCGGGCGGCATGGGCGCGGTCTATAAGGCTCACGACGAGAAACTCGACCGGACCGTTGCGCTCAAGCTGCTCCCGCCCGAGGCCGTCGCGCAGGAGGACCGCCGCCGCCGCTTTCTTCAAGAGGCCCGCGCAGCCTCGGCGCTCAACCACCCGCATATCCTGACCGTCTATGAGATAGGAGAGGCCGGGGGCATTCCTTTCATAGTGATGGAATACGTGGAGGGAGAGACCCTGCGCCGCCGCATCGGCTCGCGCTCGCTTTCGACAGCCGAAGCACTGGACTTCGCCATACAGATCGCCGAAGGGCTGGCGAAAGCTCACGAGCACGGAATAGTCCACCGCGACCTCAAGCCCGAAAACCTGATGATAAGCCGCGACGGCTATGTGAAGATACTCGACTTCGGGCTGGCAAAGCTCGTAGAGCGCGAGCGACATAAATCCGTCAACAGCGCCGAAAAGACCGTGATCCAGGTCGATACGCAGGCCGGCACCATCATGGGCACGATCAAGTACATGTCGCCCGAACAACTGCTGGGCAAGCGGGTCGATCTGCGCAGCGATATATTCTCGTTCGGGACCGTGCTCTATGAGATGCTGACGGGCCGTTGTCCTTTCGCAGCCGGTAACGACATCGACACGATGCACGCGATAATTCACGAAGAGCCGAGGCCACCTCATACGGTCAGGGCGGGGCTGCCGCGCGATCTGGGTCGCATACTCGAAAAGGCGCTCGCAAAGACGCCGAAGGACAGGTTTCAAAAGATCAAAGACCTCGCGGCAGAGCTAAAAGCGTTGAAGCGCGATCTCGAAGCGGGCCGCACGACCGCCGCTGTAAAGACAAGGCTCGTGCTCAAGCCCGTCGCCGGCGTAGCTCGCCGTGCGCCCA
>DASTET010000232.1:0-5602 GCA_035709445.1 Blastocatellia bacterium
CGCCGGGGATCAAGCCGATATTGTTCTCGCGAAACCCGAACTTAGATTGATCGGAGGCGAGCCTTATGTCGCACGAGAGCGTCACCTGCAACCCGGCCCCTGTGCAGGGTCCGTTGATGGCCGCGATCACCGGTTTTTCTATAAGCTCAAGCTCGTCGAAGAACTGAGTGAGCCGGTGATTCTCGGCGCGGAACTTCGCCGTACTCCATTCGCGCTCGAAATAATCGATATCGCCTCCGGCCGAAAACGCCCGTCCCGCGCCGGTGATGATGACCACACCGATCTCTTCGTTTGTTTGAAGCTCAACGAACAGACGAGCGAAGTCATCGCGCATATCCTCGTTGATCGCGTTTAGGCGGTCGGGCCGGTTTAGAGTTATCGTCGCAATCCGGCCCGACATCTCAAAGATGATAGTCTTGTAGTCCATTATCTCACTTTAGAGCTTACGACGACCGACTTGGTCTCGGTGTAATAATCGAGCGCCTCGATGCCGTGCTCTTTGCCGATTCCGCTCTGTTTGAAGCCCCCGAACGGAAGCTCGTCATAGATGATCTGGGCGGAGTTGATCCAGGTGTAACCGGCTTCGAGCCGCTCGGCGGCACGCGTCGCCCGGTTCAGATCGTTCGTCCAGACCGAAGAGCCGAGCCCGTAGATCGAATCATTCGCCTTCTCGATAGCTTCATCGAGACTGCCGACCCTGAAGATAGGCAGCGCCGGACCGAAGACCTCTTCGGTCCGAACGCGCGCGTCTTCCGAAACGTCGGCGAGCAGCGTCGGCGCATAAAAATACCCGCGATCATACTCCTCGCCGCGCAACCGCTCGCCGCCCACAAGCACCTTAGCGCCCCGGTCTATGGCGTCCTGTACCTGCGACTCTATCTCGTCGCGCTGCGATGCGCTGTGAAGCGGCCCGATGAGCGACCCCTCCGAAAGCCCGTTCCCCACTTTCAGCTTCTTCACTCGCGGAACGAGCTTCTCGATAAACTCATCGGCTATCGAATCGAAAAGGTAGAGCCGCTTGATCGCAAGGCAGGCCTGGCCGCAGTTGAAGAAACGGCCCGTCGCCGCCGCCCTGACCGCTTCATCGATGTCCGCGTCGTCGCAGACTATCATAGGGTCGCTCCCGCCAAGCTCAAGCGTCACGCGCTTGATGCTGCTTGCCGCCGACGCCATCACCTTTCGGCCAACTTCGGTCGAGCCTGTAAAGCCTATCTTGCGGACTTTCGGATTTGTGACGATCTCTTCGCCGACAACGGAGCCTTTGCCCGTGACGACATTGACGACGCCCTTCGGCATCCCGGCTTCGAGAAACAGCCCGACCACGCGCAGGTCCGTAAGCGGGGTCGTCTCGGCGGGCTTGATGACGAGCGTGTTTCCGGCGAGCAGCGCAGGCCCAAGCTTGTTCCCCATAAGCGAGACCGGAAAGTTCCAGGGCACAATCGCGCCGCACACGCCGAGCGGGCGTTTGATGATCAAGCCGTACTTGCCCTCATCTATCTGTGGGATGTAGCCGCCGCGAATGTTCTTTCCAAGCCCGGCGTAATATTCGAGCGTGTGCGCGTAGCGCCTTATTTCCAGGATCGCTTCGCGCAGCGGCTTGCCCTGCTCTTTCGTGAGCAGGGTGGCAAGCTCTCGCTCGTGCATATGAACCAGGGCGACACACCGGCGCAACACGTCGGCGCGTTTCGCCTGCGTCCACTCGCTCCATTCGGCAAAGGCTTCGTGCGCCGCATCGATAGCTTCGCGGGCGTCTTCGACCGTCGCGCGAGGCGTGCTGTCTACGGGCTCGCCGGTTGCCGGGTTCATCACTTCTATCTGGTCGCCGCCGCGCGAGCCTACCCATTCTCCACCGATCAACATCTGCGCCATAATATTCTCTCCTTACCGGGTGATGACCACGCCCTTCGGCTCAAGATAGTAATCGAGCGCCTCGGGGCCGTGCTCGCGTCCGAACCCGCTCGCTTTGACTCCGCCGAACGGAAGCTCGTCGTATCCGTAATGCAGCGAGTTGACCCAGACATTACCGGCCTCAATCCTGTCGATAGCGGTCTCGATATTGTCGAGGTTCTTTGTCCATATTGAGGAGCCAAGCCCGTAGATAGATTTATTGGCCCTCTCGATGGCTTCATCGAGGCCGCCTACGCGGAAGATCGGGAGCAGCGGCCCGAACGTCTCTTCCTGTACCGCCCGCGCATCATCCGGCACGTCCACAAGAATTGTGGGCATATAATAATGGCCTTTCTCATACTGAGCCCCTTCCGGCCGTTTGCCGCCAAGAAGCACCTTCGCGCCCCGTTCGACTGCGTCTTTAACCTGGGATTCGATCTCTTCGCGCTGCGCGGCCGTGTGCAGCGGGCCCATGCGAATCTTGGGCTTGTCGGGTCGCGTCATCCCGTCGCCGACTTCATAACGGGCCACTTTGCTCACCAGCCCTTCGACGAACTCGTCATAAATCTTATCGAAAAGATAGAGGCGTTTGACGGCGAGGCACGCCTGCCCCGCGTTCCAGAACCGGCCCACCATCGCGCCGGTTATGGCTTTCGCCATATCGGCGTCGTCGCAGACTATCATAGGGTCGCTTCCGCCAAGCTCAAGCGTCACGCGCTTGAAATCGGAGCAGGCGACCGCGGCTACGTGCTTGCCTGTAGAAGACTCGCCGGTGAATGCGATACGGCGGACCTTATGATTCGAGATAAGCTCCTCGCCGACTATCCCGCCCGGCCCGGTGACGACGCTCAGTACTCCTTTCGGCAGCCCGGCCTGATTCATCAGCTCGATTATTCGAATGGTCGTGAGCGGCGTGGTCGAGGCGGGCTTTACGACGACGGTGTTTCCTGCCGCGAGCGCGGGGCCGACCTTCGTGCCCATCAGCGTGATGGGGAAGTTCCAGGGGACGATGGCCCCGCAAACGCCGACCGGCTTGCGAATGACCATGCCGTAAGCATTCTTTGCGGGGAGCGGGACCTGCGCGCCGCGCACTTTCGACGCGAGACCGGCATAAAAACTGAGGCCGTGCAGAAAGTGCTCGATCTCGGTCGAGGCTTCCTGGAGCGGTTTACCCTGTTCGCGGGTTAGTATCTCAGACAGATTCTTTCTATCACCCTCTATCAATTCCACAGCTTTAAACAAAAGATGGGCGCGTTCTTCGGCAGAGGTGTGCGACCACTCGTCAAAAGCCGCGTCGGCGCTATCTACGGCCCGTCGGACATCATCTGCGTTCCCTTTCGGCACCGTGTCGACGACCTCGCCGTTAGCCGGGTTGCGAACTTCATAAGATTCGCCCGTTACCGAATCTACCGATTCTCCTGCAATAAACATCTTCGCCATTATCATTCCCCTTTCAGTAGTCTAGCGAGTCAGAAACAGTCTAGCGTGTCTCGCGCGTCTAGCGGGTCTAGCGCGTCCCGCTCTTGACGCTGCTGGCGACTTTGCAATATCTCATTTATGCGATGTCTGTCGTTAAAGCGACGCGCTAGACTCGCTAGACTGTTATTTCCCTTTGAATTCTGCCTGGCGCTTTTGCGCGTAAGCCTTCAATCCTTCTTCGGCGTCCTCGCTCTCGAAGAGCTGCTGTAAGAGCTCGCGTTCGAGCGCGAGGGCTTCGGCCTGGGGTAGTTCGAGGCCGGTCTGCACGGACCGCTTGATCAAGCCGACCGCCTTGCTCGCCTTTGTCGGGGCGACGAACTGCGTCGCGAATTCGATGACCTTCTCGTCGAAGTTCTCGGCATCGAACAGGTGGTTTACAAGCCCTATCTCGTGGGCCTCCTCGACCGAGATGGTGCGGCCCGTCGTGAGAAGCTCCATGGCCTTCCCCTTGCCGATGATGCGAGGCAGACGCTGCGTCCCTCCCATGCCGGGCAGAAGTCCGAGGTTGATTTCAGGCAAGCCGAGCATGCCAGGCCCTCTTTTTGCGACGCGCATATCGCAGGCGAGCGCGATCTCAAGCCCGCCGCCTACGGCGTGCCCGTTTATCGCGGCGATGACGAGCTTGGCGGTGTTCTCCATTCGCATCAAGGTCTCGTTGCCGTGGAGGCTGAAGAAATAGCGGAACTGCGGAGTGGCCGACTGAAGCATCTTTATGTTCGCGCCCGCGCAAAAGAACTTCTCGCCCGCGCCGCGAATCACTATGACCTGAACCTCTTCATCGAGACGCGCTTCGAGAATCGCGTCATCGAGGTCTCGCATCATCTCATACGTGTAGGTGTTGGCCGGAGGGTCGTTCAGCTCGATGACGGCCACGCCGTTTTCCGCGCTGTAACTGACCAGCCGGTTCTCCATCGCTTCTCTTGTCATACTCTCTCCTTACTTAGAAAGGATCATCCCTGCTGCCAGACCGACACGGTGCGTTCCAGATGCGATTTTCGGCCAGTCTCAAGCCGGTCGGCCCGCGTCGTCTTGTCGCCTAGAAAGCCGGATAGGAAGATCCTCGTCATATTCTGCGCCAGCCCATTCACGTCCACGTCCCTGTGCGGGCTATACCAGTTATATATCCAGTTCATCATTCCAAATAGCGAAAAGGTGGCAACCCTTATGTCTATACCTTCGACTCGCCGCTCGCGCGCTATCTGCTCTAAAAGGCCCATGACCAGATCGACATACTGCCGCTTTTTTGAATTGACCTTCTTAAAGAACTCGCCCGAGATGGCCGTGGCCTCGTGCGAAAGAACTTTCATCTCGTTCATGTTGTTTACGAAATAATTCAGGTGATTCTCGATCAGCAGCCTCAACTGCTGGACGGGGTCCTCAACCCCTTCGAGCAGTTGAAGGCAATCCTCGATGAGCGTCCCAAAACAATAGTCCTGTATCAGGTAAAGCAGCTCTTCTTTGCTGCTGAAATAGTAGTAGAGCCCCGAAAGGCTCATCTTCGTGGCGCGGGCGATGTCGCGTATGCTCGTCGAGTGGTATCCCTTCTCGGCAAAGATCGCAGCCGAAGTCTTCAGCACGTAAACAAGCTTCTGGTCATACCTTGACGTCGAGTCACCTGCCATAGCGTTCTAAAACCGTTTCGAACGAGTGTTCGACAAGCTTTCGATAATAGATTCCGGCGGCGTGGTTCGTCAAGGTGGAGAGGGTTGGCGCGTAAAAGGATTATTATCATTATTGGATGAGCGAGGTCGTCGGGTGCTAGGATTGTCCGGTATGACGACAGACGTGATAGTAGCGGGCGGCGGAATAATCGGGTGCGCGATAGGGCTCAGGCTGGCGCAGGCGGGCTTGAGAGTGCGGATACTTGAGCGAGGCCGCATTGGGTGCGAGGCTTCGCGGGCGGCAGCAGGCATGCTCTCTCCGCAGACCGAAGCGGTCGCGCGCGGTCCGTTCTTTGATCTGTGTTTAAGGAGCCGCTCGATCTACCCTGCCTTCGCAGACGAGATGAGGGAGCTGTCCGGTCTCGACCCGCACTACAGAGACGAGGGCTCGCTCTTTCTGACGCTGGGCGAAGAGGACGAAGCCGTGATAGACGGCTGGGTCTCGTGGCAGGCGGAAGAGGGGCTGCCGCTTGAGCGATTGCCGCTTGAATCTGTGTTCAGGCTTGAGCCCTCGGTCACGAAAGCCGCTACTGGAGCCGTTTTCATCCCCGGCGACCATCAGGTCGATAACCGGC
>DASTET010000233.1:0-2389 GCA_035709445.1 Blastocatellia bacterium
CACCCGGTGCCGGACTCGAATAGTCTCGCTGCGGGCAATCGAATCATTTCAATGATTAACGATTGCGGCGAGGATACCCTGGTCTTCTTCCTCCTCTCAGGAGGAGGGTCTTCGCTCGTCGAATCCCCTCGCTCACCTGAAGTAAAACTTGAGGAGATTCAAAGGCTGAATGAATTACTTGTAGGTTGCGGCGCCAAGATCGGGGAAATAAATACTATCCGGAAGATGTACTCTCGAATAAAGGGAGGGAGGCTTGGATACCTTGCCAGGCGTTTGCGATCTGTTGCGGTGCTCGTTTCTGATGTAAACCCGGGGGACCTTACTTCGTTGGCCTCCAACCCTCTCCTCCCCGAACCGGTCGGGCAGGAAGAAGCGCGCTCGGTAATCGAAAGATATGGGTTAATGGAAAGGATGCCAGAGACTTTACAAAGAGTGATGGAGCAGAGCGACCCGCTTGCCGGGGCATCCTGGACCTGGGAAGGCGACAATTTATCGATTGTTTCATTGCTCGATAATCGAGACGCTTTAAAGGCCGCGGCCCACGTCGCAGAAGGGCTCGGCTACAGGGTCGAACTTGACTTTAATAGCATAGAAGATCAGTATCAGACTGTCGCGGAAGACCATATAAATCGAATTCTTGAGCTGCAATCTCTCAATACCAGCAAGCCAGTCTGCCTGATATCCGGAGGCGAGGTTTCGTGTCCGGTGAAGGGATCAGGAGCTGGTGGGCGGAATCAGGAATTCGTGCTATACTCGGCCACAAGATTGGCGGCGATTGAAAGCGATTCTGATATAACGGTGTTATCTTGCGGCACTGATGGGGTTGATGGCAATAGCCTCGCCGCCGGTGCTGTTGCCGGCGCAGAACTTGTACGCAGTGCTATCAATCAAGGTGTGGATATAACCGGCTTCTTTGAAAGAAGCGACACGCATTCTTTTTTCAGACAGTTCGGGGGGACTGTTTTTACCGGCCCCACTGGAAACAACGTAAGGGATATCAGGATTCTGCTTGCCAATCCTGTTTCACTCTAAATCGAATAAGGAGGAGAATCATGCGTAAGATCATTCCCAGTTTCATTCTTCTTTTTCTCCTGGCCGGTTGTGGACAGAAGGCGAGTCCTACAAAGGCGAGAGCCGAAAAAGATCCTAAAAGAGCAGCGCTGGAAGAGAGAATTGCCAAGACGACACCAGAGGGGAAACAGATGGTCGAAACGGTCCTTGGTATGAAGCCCGAGGTTAATGACCAGCCCTCCTCGAAGACGCTGCGCGACATCATCGAAGACTATGAAAAGAACAAGGGCGCGTACAACATAACCTCGATAGGATGGGAGGCATCTCAAAAGGCGGTAAGGCAGGGAGAAAAAGAGGGCAGATGGAAGCTCCTGTTTCACTATCAGACTTTTGACGGTCAGCTCCAGTCTGCCGAATGGGAGTATAACCCGGATACGAAGAAACTCTACCCGTTCGAGAGAAACAATGCGCCGACCTTTTGGACCGGAGTTGGAGCAGATGAGGCTGCCAATGCCAATAAGGCTAAGAAATAGTTCGGCAACCGGTGTTCAGGATGCAATCCATCGTTCTTATAGTAGATGACGAGCCAGCTTCTCGGTACGGAATGAGGCGGGCCCTTGAAAAGGAAGGGTACATCATTCTGGAGGCTGAGAATATTTCCGAAGCCGACCGTTTAGTTGAGGAGAGAAGTCCGCACGCCGTACTGCTCGATGTGAAACTGGCTTCAGAGTCGGGGCTGGACTATCTGCCGACCCTCGTGTCGAGGCGTCTGGCCCCGGTCGTTATCATCGTGACGGCTCACGGTTCTGAGCGGATGGCGGTCGAGGCCATAAAGACGGGCGCCTATGATTACCTGGCAAAGCCTTTTGAAGTCGATGAGCTGCGGATACTCGTCCGCAATGCGGTCGAAGCTTACAACCTCAGGTCTGAAAACGAGCTGCTTAGAAACGAGCTTGCGGGGACTGAGACTTTTGGTCAGTTAATCGGATCATCCCCCTCAATGGTAAGGGTCTATTCGCTTATAGAAAAAGTTGCTCAGACCGATGCGAATGTCCTGATAACCGGAGAATCGGGAACCGGTAAGGAGATGGTGGCGCGCGAGATTCATGCAAGAAGCCGGGCCAGCTCAGGCCCGTTCGTCGCCCTCAACTGCGCGGCCATGCCCGAAGAGTTGATCGAGTCGGAATTGTTCGGGCACGAAAAAGGCTCTTTTACGGGCGCAACAGGTAAGCGCGTCGGTAAATTTGAAGCGGCGGATAAAGGCACCCTCTTTCTTGATGAGATAGGCGATATGAGCCTGACCACCCAGGCAAAGGTGCTGCGCGTCCTGGAGGATAAAAAATTCCAGCGCCTCGGCAGCAACGAGCTCCTCTCAACC
>DASTET010000234.1:0-8408 GCA_035709445.1 Blastocatellia bacterium
TTATGAGCAGGTAGAAACTCAGATATCCGCTCTGGAGCACGCGCGTCTGCGCGAGCGCGAGGGTCCCCACCCCATCGAGCAAGAGGCTGTACCAGGAGGCCGGCCCCCAGCCGAAGAGCCTGTCGAGCTTCGATGAGGTCCGGCGAAGCGCCTTCCAGGCATAATAGATCAGCAAGCCCAGCACGAACGCAATCGCGCTCATAACGAGCGCCGGATTGAGCCCGTGCCACAGCGACAGCACCACTACCGAAGGCTCTTTGAGCACCGCCGCCACCGAAGGCGAGATCACCCACGCCGCCGCAAGCCCCGGAAATATTCCTATCAGCAGCCCCTTGATCGAAAGCAGCGCGGGTCCGAGCCATAAGCTGAGCGGCGCCTCATGCGCACGGCGGGGCGTCTCTTTAAGCCTCCCGAAGAATGGCCGGACGACGACTATCGCAGCCACGGCTACGAACATCGCTCCGGCGATCACGGCAGCGGGCGCAAGAACGGCGCGCGCCTGTCTCGACTCCCATACCGCTTCAAAGAGCATCTCCTTTCCGATAAAGCTCAGAAAAGGCCCCAGCCCGGCAAGCGATAACGCGGCGAGCAGGGCGGCGGCGGCAGTGATCGGCATCACCTGTCTGAGCCCTCCAAGCTGCTCAACGTCTCGCGTGCCCGTCTCGTGATCGACTGCGCCCGCGATCATAAAGAGCGCGCCCTTATAGAGCGCGTGCGCAAGCAGGAAGACCATCGCGGCCTTCACCGCTCCCTCTGTCCCTATGCCTAATAGCAGGGTGAGCGTTCCCAGCGCGCTTACGGTCGAGTAAGCGAGTATCTGCTTGAGGTCGGTCTTGTTCAGCGCGAGGTATCCGCCGATAAGCATCGTCGCCGCGCCCGCAATCGTGACTGTGTAATGCCACGCTTCTGTGCCGCCGAGCACAGGGCTCAGCCGCGCCATCAGGTAGATGCCTGCCTTGACCATGGTCGCCGAGTGCAGATATGCGCTCACGGGGGTGGGCGCTTCCATGGCGGCGGGCAGCCAGAAATGGAACGGGAACTGCGCGGATTTTGTGAAGGCCCCGGCCAGGACCAACAGCAGCGCCGGCAGGTAGAGCGCGTGCGAGCGAACCGCGTCTCCTCGATTCAGCAGAACAGACATCTCGAAGCTCCCGCCTATAAGACCGAGCATCACAAGTCCCGCCATCAAGGCGAGCCCGCCGCCGCCCGTTACCAAAAGCGCCTGCAACGCCGCCGCCCGCGACCGCTCGCTTTCATGATCGAACCCGATCAACAGGTACGAGCTGAGACTGGTAAGCTCCCAGAAGACGAACAGCGTGATCAGGTTGTCGGCCAGGACCAGCCCGAGCATCGAGGCCATAAACATCAGGAGGAAAGAATAGAAGCGACCGAGGTAAGCGTGTCCTGCGAGGTACCCGCCGGAATAGACCACGACCAGCGCGCCTATCCCGCAGATGAGCAGCGCAAACATCAGGCTCAAGCCGTCGACGTAAAACGAGAGGTTTATATCGAGCCCGGCGACCCACGGGTACGAGACTGCAAAGGTCTCTCCGGCTGCGACCCGGCTCGCGAAGCTGGCAAAGTAGAGGAACAATCCGAGCGGCAGAATCGCACGAAGCCACCCGGTCGCGTCGCGCCCCAGCCGGTAAATCCACGGGGCTGCAAGCGACAGGGTGAAACCGGATAAGAGGGCCTTGAACATCTTCTACTACCCTGCCTTCGCCATCGATCTTATAAGGTCGGATCGAGAAATGATACCGGCCAGCCTGCCTCCGCACAGTACGGGAATGCTGGCAAGCTCGCGCACAGCCATAAGCAGGGCCACTTCTTCTATGTCCTCTCGAATATCTACCGAGACGATCTCGGTCTTCATCACATCGGACGCCGTCCGATTGCGAGCTTTCTTATAGGCTTCGATGAGATTGCCCTTGTCTACCCATTCATTGAACAGGGCAGGCAGTTTCAGCGTCGAGAAGGGGACGCATTTCTCTTTCAGAAAGAGGTCGTCTTTGCTCACTATGCCGACGACCCGGTTCTCGCCATCGACGACGGGCAGGCTGTTGATGCGATGCGCAGTCAGCAATTCGGCTATCTCCTCTACTGTTGCGCCAGGCTCAACTGCGATCACGTCGGTCGTCATTATCTCATAAGCTCTCATCGGTTTTGTCCCCCTCAGGCAGACTACAGCGCAAGAGTTATTCCAGGTATCGGGCGAGAGCGCCCGTTCGATATATAAGGCTATGGGGATTCAAGAAAAGGGCGTTATTTCAGCGAGAGAGTGCGAGAGGCAGGCGCTTGCAATTGTAGCGTGGCGACACGCGGGCGAGACCTGAGGTCACACCTCTATGCTGGGGTCTTCTGCGCGGAACTCGTCCAGCTTACGGTAGAGCGTTTTGCGATAGAGGCCGAGCATCTCGGCGGCTCGCGTTTTGTTGCCGCCCGCCTCGCGCAAGACTTCAAGGATGTATTCGCGCTCGACCTCTTTGAGCGTCAGCCGTCGCGCGCGCGACCGCGCGATGATGGCCGACGCTCCGCCGCCTGTGCGGACACGCTCGGGCAGATCGTCAGGGGTGAGGACGGCCCCCTGCGCGAGGGCCACGGCGCGCTCGATGGCGTTTTGAAGCTCGCGGACGTTACCCGGCCACGAATAAGCGGTAAGCAGTGCGAGCGCTTCGCGCGAGACATCGAGCGGCGGACTCCCCATAGCCTCGGAGGCTCTGGCTATGAAATGCTCCGCGAGCAGAGGGATGTCAAACGCGCGGTCGCGCAGCGAAGGGACGTTTAGATGAATGACGTTCAGCCGCCAGAAGAGGTCTTCGCGAAATCGCCCCTGTCTTACGTCCTCTTCGAGGTCGCGGTTTGTGGCAGCGACGACCCGCACGTTAACCTGTCGCTCCCGGTCTGCGCCGACGCGGCGCACCGCGCCCTCTTGCAAGGCGCGCAGGAATTTCGGCTGGACCGCCGGCGGCATCTCGCCGACTTCATCGAGAAAGAGAGTGCCCCCGTCAGCCGCTTCGAACAACCCCGCCCGCGCCTGGCGCGCGCCGGTGAACGCGCCGCCTGTGTGGCCGAATAACTCCGCTTCCATAAGCTCGGCGGGGATCGCCGCGCAGTTTACCGGGACGAACGCGCCCTTTCGCTCGGACATATCGTGCAGCGCCCGCGCGACCAGCTCTTTGCCCGTCCCCGATTCGCCCGTGATAAGGACCGTGCTCGCGCTTCGGGCCGAGCGCCTGATCATATCGAACATCTCGCGCATAGGCCGGGACGCGCCGATGATACGTTCGGGCGTCGAAGGCGACTCGCGCCGCAGCCGCGCCTGCTCTCGCTGTGGGGCGCTTCTTTCAAGGGCCTGCTCCACCGCGCACAGAAGCTCGGCGGGGTCGAAGGGCTTGGTCAGGTACTGGAACGCCCCTGCTTTGACCATCTCGACCGCCTGGCCTACCGAGCCGAACGCGGTGATGATTATGACCGGCGCTTCCGCGCGCCTCTCGCGCGCTTCGGCAAGAAGCTCATCGCCCTTGATGCCGGGCATCTTCACATCGCTTATCACCAGATCGATCATCGTCCGCTCGCGCCGTATGTGTTCGAGCGCCGCATTGCCGTCTGCCGCTACTATGGTCCTGTAGCCCGCCTCATCGAGCACTTCCTGAAGCGCGTCGCGCAGGTCGGCGTCGTCTTCAGCGAGCAATAATTGCGCGGTCATCGAGATTGGCTCCCTCCTTCTCATACTCTTTTGCCGGGCTGTCGGAAACGCTGCCCGACCTCGGAAGATAAATTGTAAAGGTCGCGCCGCCTTCGGCGTTGTTGGCCGCTGTGATACGGCCCTGATGCTCTTCGACGATGCGGCGTGAGACGGCCAGCCCCAGTCCCGTCCCCCGGCCCACCTCTTTCGTCGTGTAGAACGGCTCGAATATGTGGTCCAGATGTTCGGGGGCTATCCCTGTGCCGGTATCGGAGACCCGTATTGCCGCAAGTCGCCGCTCCTGCCCGGTTGCCTCATCCTCAAAGCACTCGACGCGCAGAAGCCCGCCGCCGGGCATGGCCTGGATGGCATTCAGGCAGACGTTCAAAAGCACCTGCTGAAGGAGGTCTTTATCAACATCTACTATGAGGGCGTCGGCAGGCGCGAACTCTACGCGGACATTTGCGCGGGCCGCGTCGTTTTCGACAAGCTCAAGCGCGGTTGCGACCACTTCGGAGAGATTTACGGGCTGAATAGAGATGACGCCGGGATGCGCCAGATCGAGCAGTTGGCGCACTATGCGGGTGATACGCTCGGCCTGCGCGCGGATGATGGTGAGGTTTCGCTGGCGTGTATCGAGCGGCGCGGCGGGGTTGCCGAGCAACTGCGCCGCGCGGGTGTAGATCACGTTCAAAGGCGCACCCATCTCGTGGGCGATGCCTGTGGCGAGGCGACCCACCGTAGAGAGACGCTCGCTGTGTTGAAGCGCGCGTTCGAGCGCGAGCCGCTCTTCGGCCTCTCGCATGGCCGCGCCCCTCTGCTCCGCGAGCCCGTCCGCCATCCGGTTGAACTCGCGAGCGAGCTGCGCAAACTCGCCGCCCCGGCGCGGCACCTTCACACGGTAACCGAGGTCTCCGCGCCCCACGGCAGCCGCGCCCCTGAGCAACTCCTGGATCGGAAGCTGAAGCCCCTTGCGCGTGACGACGAGGACGACGATAAAGATGGTCCCGAAAAGAAGCAGCGCCATCAGAACCATCTCGCGTCGCGCGCGCGATATGTCAGATTCGACAAAAGATAGGGGCTGGGCAATCTCGAACGCGCCATACCCGATCGCGCCGACGCGCAGCGGCATAATCACGGAAAAGACCCTCAGGCCGCTGATCTCGCGCTCGATCTCTGTGACGCTCCCCGTCGATATCACCTGCGCGACCTCTTCCGGATAGCGTATCTCGTCGGGTATGAGCGGGTCCGACAGCATTGCCACGCGGCCCTCGGCGTCGAAAAGCACCACGCCGTAAATCTTGGGGTTGTCGCTGAGCTGATCGATCAGACGCTGCGCGTCCGCGTCGCGCCCCGCGCTGAAATCATCTTCGAGGACTATCTGCAACGTGCGGGCGTGCGCATATACTTCATCGCGCATGGCTTCGCGCAGCGTGGCCTCACGCTCTCTGAGGATGAAGTACCCCGCGACGGCCATCATCGCGCCGACCGTTACCGTCAGCAGCAGTATCAATCGCGTGCTCGTTTTCATATTCGCCTTGCACTCTGCTTCAGCAATTACCTTACCACAGAGTCAGAGTTTTTCAGCTCTCGCTTTGAAAGCGGAATACTTGACGATCAAATACCGAATAACCGCAGAGGACAGAGAGATACGCAGAGGGATCATTAATCCTCTGCGTATCTCTCTGTCCTCTGCGGTTGAAATTCTTCGTCCCCGGCCACTAGCAAGGTAAGAAGGTGAAGACAAGCACGCCGAACAGAAACCATAGCGGGGCGAATATCAATCCGTAGCCCAGGAACTTTCTGAACTCTATCCGCGCCACCCCCGCTATGATCACGTACCAGAAAGGCGTGGTGAGATTCCCCATCTGATCGCCGATGCTCAGCGCCAGCAGCCCGCGCTGCGCCGTCACCCCTACCTCCTGCGCCGCAGCCGAGGTCACATACCCCTGTATCACCCATTGCCCGCCGCTCGAAGGGACAAAGATCGCCACAGCCGTGCCCGTGATGGCCGCAAGAAGCGGGAATGTGTATGGCGTCGAGATCGCCGAGACCAGGTTCGACAGCTCTACTCCCATGGTCGTGTATTGCAGCAATCCGGCCACGCCCGCGTACAGGTGATAAATAACCACTATGGGCCAGCAGGAGAGGACGCTCGATTGCAGGGCCTTCGTAAAGTTGAAGATGTTTCCGTGAAGCAGGAAGCTGAGCAGAAGGAAGATAGTGATGAGCGAGTTCAGGTCGAGGCTCGCCCCTTTAACCACGAAGTGATAATAGAGCCAGCCTATCAATACCAGAGAGAGTATGGCCGACACAAAATAATTCCGCTCAAGCCGCTCGGAGAAGTTTAACGGCCCCATTATCTGGCTCCCGTCACCCGCCACGTGCGCCGCGTCCTTTGTGGGCTCGGCCAGCTTGTATGCGTCGGGGAATTCGGATAATTGCTGCGGGTTGCGCGGCATAAATAAACAGGTGGCTATTATGGCGATAACCGGAAACCCTATCACAAGGACGAGCGATGCCGGGGACCATATCGTAGTGCTAAGCGGCATCACGCCCGTCGTCGATTCGAGAAAATGGCCCGGCGTGGCCATAAGCAGCGGGGCGCTTGCCGAGAGGCCGAACTGCCAGATCGACCCTGCGGCATACCCCGACGCGAGCAAAAACGGGAAATCGATCTTTATCCCTTTGCGCTCGGCTTCGCTTGCGAAATAGATGGTCGTCAGCGGCCCAAGCGCGAGGCCTAGCCCCCAGTTGAAATACGACAGGACCGACCTTATCAGGAGCGAGATCGTTATCACCTGGGTGGCGGTCTTAGGGGCTCTGGACAGCGATCTCACGATCTTTCTGAAGAGCGGGGTCGCGCCGACAACCCCGCTCAGCACGATGATCAGCGTCATCTGCATGGTAAAGGGGAGCAGCATCCACAGCCCTCTGTAGTAAGCATCGACGGTGGTCGTCAGCGTGTTGCCGATAGCAATCGCCGTCACGAAGAGAAAGACCAGGAGGAAGATCGACGCCGTGATGGCATCGGGCACGAACCTGCCCATTATCTGCGAGAAGTAGACTATCCAGCCCTCTTTACCGGCGGCCTGCTTTGGCGCCGCGTGAGACTGCGCTTCTTCCTGCTCTTGCTTTGAGGCCGTTCCATCCATGCGTTTGATGCTCCCTTTTATTATCCAGGTCTTGCGATTTACTCAAACTCTGCGATCACGGGCGCGTGATCGGAGGGGCGCTCCCAGCGACGCGGCTCCTTATCGATAAAGGCCGCGGTCGAGCGCGCGGCCAGCGGCTCGGAGCCCCACAGGTGGTCTATGCGCAGACCGGCGTTTCGCCGAAACGATCCGGCCCGGTAATCCCACCACGAATACTCTCTCTCTGCCGGGTTATGAAGCCGAAAAAGATCGATGAATCCCCAGCCCCTGACCTGATCGAGCGCCTCTCGCTCGGGGTCGCTGAAGAGGACCTGCCCGCGCCACAACTCCGGGTCATGGACGTCCATATCCTCGGGCGCTACGTTGAAGTCGCCGCAAAGCAGGACGGGCGCGCTCGTTTTGCAAGTGGAATCGAGAAACGCCCTGAGCTGCCTCATCCAATCTAGCTTGAAAGTGTACTTGTCGCTCCCTACGAAGCCGCCGTTTGGGATATAAACATTGATCACCCTTACATTGTCAATGGTCGCGGCGAGCAACCTGGCCTGCGCCTGCGCCAGATCGCCGGGGAAGCCACGCTGCGCGTCCTCTATTCCTTTACGCGACAGGATGGCGACGCCGTTATAAGTGGGCTGCCCGAATACTTCCGCGACGTAGCCGAGATCGTGAAAGGCTTCGCGCGGGAAGCGCTCTTCGACGCACTTTATCTCCTGCAGGCAGAGCACGTCGGGGCGAGCCGACTCAAGCCATTTAAGGATCAGGGGCAGCCGCGCCGTCACGGAATTAACGTTCCAGGTTGCGACTTTCATAGTCGGGTATCTTATTGATAATCGCCTGATCGCACAACCTGCCTGCTCTCCCGGCGCGGTCCCTAAAATGGCTCGTGCGTTAATCAGACATAAGTGCACGCAAAAGAGACAGTTTTGTTCAAAGCTGGACCAGCCTCCTGGAAGTATCAGTTTAATAACAGACAGAAGGGCGAGCCGCACGTATCACAGCCATTTTCCTGGGAAATTTTGACCTTTTTAGGCGGCTTCGGCTCCTTCAGGCGACGGATTATGAAAGTGAGGGAATGGGATAAGGGCGGCTGGCACTTATCTTGCACTAATACAGGAGGTCGAAATGGTGTGAGTGACTTTAGCTGTTGCTAAATACGGAAACTAATCAGAGGAGCGTCTATGGATCACAATACTGATATTGCAAATGTGTCCCGCGAGCGTGAGACATCACGCAGCGGCTCAACCTTCGATAACGTCAAATCAACCGTCGCCGACAAGCTTCATTCAGCAGCCAGCACACTGCGGCAGAAAATAGACCGGGCCGAAAACCCGGATAACGTGCTGGGGGGCTATGGGAATCAGGCATCCGAGTGGCTGGATAGTTCTGCAAGCTACGTGCGCGATATGGACCCGCAAAAAATCAAGACGGACATTCAGGATCAGGTGCGCCGCAATCCTGGCCGCAGCCTGTTGATCGCGGGCGCTGCCGGATTGATCCTCGGAGCGATCCTGCGCAGGAGGTGAGAGTATGCAAAGGCCCAAAGATATGGATCGTGATCAATTCGAGCCGAA
>DASTET010000235.1:0-3691 GCA_035709445.1 Blastocatellia bacterium
GTAGCTTTTCTGGCCAGCTACAGACCGGCGCGGCGTGCCACCCGCGTAGACCCTTGCGTGGCGTTGCGATATGAATAGATGGGTCTCTTTCGATTACAGTCTGCTTATGGTCAGCGTGCGCGGTATTCCCTGAAGATCGCTTGTGACATCGTCGAGCTTCCAGGCGGCAGGATCGATCATCTCGCCTACGGCTTCAAGCTGGCTATAGCCTATCTCGCACACGAGCCGCCCGCCCGGCCTCAAATAGTTCCTTCCATCACCGAGCAGGCGGCTATAGAAGTCGAGCCCCTGCTCGCCGCCGAACAGCGCTTCCTGCGGCTCCCAATCGCGAACTTCGCGTTGAAGCGTACGGATGTCGCGCGCGGGCACATAAGGCGGGTTTGACACAAGAAAATCGACGGCTCCTTCAAGCCCGCGCCCCGCGAGCGGCGATAACCAATCGCCTTCGAGAAATTCTATGCGCGAGGCCACCGCATGTCTTTCGGCGTTGAGTCGCGCGATGTCGAGCGCCTGAGGCGATATGTCTATTGCGATCAACCGGGCGCCGCGGATGTGCGCGGCAAGCGATACGGCTATGCAGCCCGACCCGGTCCCTACATCGATGATCAACGGTTTGTTCTCATGGCCCGCCTGAGGATCGCGGGCGAGCGCGATCACCCGTTCGACCAGAAACTCGGTCTCAGGTCTGGGGATCAGAACGGCGCGGCTGACCTTGAAGTCAAGACCATAGAACTCCTGATGGCCCGTGATGTATTGCAGGGGCTCGCCTGCTGCGCGACGCTCTACAAGCTCGATGAATGATTCGATTGTAGCGGTATCGATCTCGTCTAGAGAGCGGGCGAGCAGTTGGGCGCGGTCGGCTCCGAGCAGGTAACCCATCAACAGCCCGGCTGTGCGGCGCGGC
Organism: Blastocatellia bacterium; assembly: GCA_035709445.1. Classification (GTDB taxonomy): domain Bacteria; phylum Acidobacteriota; class Blastocatellia; order UBA7656; family UBA7656; genus DASTET01. The sequence continues at coordinate 905 of DASTET010000235.1, forward strand.
TCAGGGACGGCTCCCCTTTCGAGCCGTTCGGAGCCTTCGGTGATGGCTTCTGCTATTGTGGTCAAGGGTTTGAAACCTCAAATCTCAAATTTGAGATTTGAGATTCTCAGCCTGATTGTGCGCGACCAGCGCATCGATGAGGTCGCCGATCTCGCCCTCCATAAAGAGGTCGAGCTGGTGCGCGGTGTATCCGATTCGATGATCGGTAACCCGGTTGTCCTTGAAGTTGTAAGTGCGAATCTTTTCCGACCGGTCTCCCGTCCCGACCATCGAGCGTCGCTCGCTTGCTATCGCTTCGTGCTGCTTGCTCTGCTCCATTTCGAGAAGACGCGAGCGCAGCACGCGCATCGCTTTTTCGCGGTTCTTGATCTGCGATTTTTCGTCCTGCATGGAGACGACGGTGTTCGTAGGCAGGTGTGTGATGCGGACCGCCGAGTAAGTCGTATTGACGGACTGGCCGCCCGGCCCCGACGAGCAGAACGTGTCTATGCGCAGGTCTTTGGGGTCAATCTTGATGTCAACCTCTTCCGCCTCAGGAAGCACCGCCACTGTGACCGCAGATGTGTGTATGCGGCCCGAGCTTTCCGTTTGTGGAACGCGTTGAACTCGATGGACGCCCGATTCGTGCTTGAGCTTCGAATAGACGCGGTCGCCTTCGATCAGCATTATCGCTTCTTTGACTCCGCCGATCCCTGATTCGGACACGTCGAGCACCTGCACGCGCCACCTCTGCCGCTCGCTGTAACGCATGTACATGCGCATGATCTCGGCGGCGAACAGCGTAGCCTCGTCCCCGCCCGTGCCCGCACGGATCTCAAGGATGACGTTCTTCTCGTCATTGGGGTCTTTCGGCAGCAATAAAACCTTCAGTTCGGACTCTACCCGGCTGCGCCGGTCTTCAAGCTCGACAAGCTCGGCCCGCGCCAGGTCTATCATCTCCTCGTCATTTTCCGTTTTGAGCATCTCTTCGGTCTCGCGGATGCCCTGATCTATGCCGCGGTACTCGCGGTATTTCGCCACGACCTCTTCAAGCTCGCGATGCTGTTTGGCGACCTTCGTATATCGCTGCTGGTCCGCAAGCAGCTCAGGGTCGCTGAGCTGGCGGGTCAGGTCCTCATACATCTGTTCGATAGCGTCAAGTTTGTTGAACATAAAATACCTGGATCAAACGGCTGCTTCCTGCCCGGCGTCCGGCTCGAGCTTGAGCGATTCTTTTAGCGCCGTGAGCGCGACCTCAAGCTGACTGTCATCCGGCTCGCGGGTCGTTATGTTCTGAAGCCAGAGCCCCGGTCGGGTGATCAACGAAAAGAAGCCCTGAAACGAGCTGCGCGCCGACGCGCGAATTATCTCGTAAGATATGCCGGCCACGACAGGGATAAGCGACAGCCGGACGAGGAAGTTCAAAAACAGCGAATCGAACTTCACGACCGAAAACGCGATTATCGAGACCAGCATCACGACCATCAAAAAGCTTGTGCCGCAGCGCGGGTGCTGGCGCTGTTTCCGCCGCGCGTTCTCTACCGTAAGCTCTTCGCCAGCCTCCCAGGTGAAGACGACCTTGTGCTCCGCGCCGTGGTACTCGAAGACGCGGCGAATGTCTTTGAGCAGCGAGAAGCTCGTGATCATCATCAGGAAGAAGGCCATGCGGATCAGCCCGTCGACCAGATTGAAGGCGACCGAGGGCCGGACGGGGCGCAGCGCGGCCTGAAGCCATGCCCACCAGTCGGCGTACCATGCGCCGCTCGCCGACTGAGCGCCGAGCGTTCCGCCGCCCAGATAAACGAAGAGCATGTTGGTTAGCAACAGCGGCAGCACTATGAAGAGCAGCACGTTGAAAAAGATCGCGAATATGATAGGCCCTATCGCGCCTGCGGTCGTCGTGCTCTTAGCCTTTTTACCGGCCACGGCTTTAGTCTTTCGAGGCGCGGCGACCGCGACCCCGGTCGTAGAGATCATACCGGAGCCTGCGGCTGCAGCCTCGACGGCGACGGCCTTTCCGGCAGGCGCGCCCTCTTCGGATTCGTGAAATACGACGTTGGCCGAAAAGTTGAGCGCCTTGATGCCAAGTATCATAGAGTGGATGAGCACGGCAGAGCCGCGAAGTACCGGGAGTTTGAGGATCGGGTACTTTTCGGAAAGCACCGGCAATCGCTCGCTTTTAATCACGATCTGGCCGTCGGGCCGGCGGACGGCGACCGCATACGAATGCGGCGCGCGCATCATCACGCCCTCGACCACTGCCTGTCCCCCAACTATGATCTGCTCTTCTTTCATGACTTCCTTTAAAAAGAAATTGGTTGCCGGACGCCGCTCGATTCGATGCGGTCCCGGCAACCAATTCCAGACTGTTGAACGGCTAGACTTCGGCTTTACGACCGTACTTGCGATTGAACCGCTCGACGCGACCTGCCGTGTCGATGAGCTTCTGCTTGCCGGTGAAGAACGGATGGCAGTTAGAGCATATCTCGAGCCGTATCTCAGGCTTGGTCGAGCGCGTCTGCCAGGTCTCGCCACACGCGCAGTGCACTGTCGCGTTCATATACTTCGGATGAATATCAGGCTTCACGATATCACTTGCTCCTGTTACGAATTTACCTCTCAATCAAAACACTTAAAGGTAACCGATAGGGCAAGAGGCTGTCAAGAACAGGGGGCAGGGGGCAGGGGTCGGGGGGCAGTGACAGAGGACAGGATTCGGGGATCGGGGATCGGGGGTCAGGGTCTGATTATCAAGACCTCAGCGGATATTGGTTCAGATTCCAATAAGCTATTCACAAGGAAGCCCTG
>DASTET010000236.1:0-2722 GCA_035709445.1 Blastocatellia bacterium
CGAGGGCCGTTTCCAGCCGCTTGCCGCGCCGCTCGATGCGCGGGTCTTTTCTATCGCGGACACAAACGGCGATGGTCGTCTCGATCTGGTCGGTCTCTCAAGAGAGGGGCAGCCTGTAAGGATCGCGAGCCGTGGCGCGAAAGATTATAACTGGCAGGTCATACGCACGCGCGCCGCCGTCTCGACGGGCGATCAAAGGATCAATTCATTTGGTGTTGGAGGCGAGATAGAGATCAGGACGGGTCTGCTCTTTCAGAAGCAGCCCGTCACAGGCCCCGTCACGCATTTCGGGCTGGGAGATCACGCCGGGACCGATCTTGTCCGCATCATCTGGCCCAACGGAAGCGTGCAGGGTGAATACGAATTGCAGGCCGATCAGTCTGTGCTTGCCGAGCAGCGGCTCAAAGGCTCCTGCCCGTTCGTCTTCGCTTACGACGGCGAGCAGATGCGATTCGTAACCGATTTCCTGTGGCGCTCGCCGCTCGGTCTCAGGATCAACGCGCAGAATACGGCGAGCGTTTCGATGACCGAAGACCGGATAAAGATCAGGGGCGATCAGCTCGCGCCAAGAGACGGCTTTTATGATATTCGCGTCACGGCGGACCTCTGGGAGACGCACTACTGGGACCACGTCTCGTTGATGGTCGTCGATCACCCCGCCGGGACCGACATCTTTATCGATGAGCGGTTCGCCGTTCCGCCTCCGTCTCTCGCCTTCCATACAGTGTCTTCGCCGCGCCCTATCGCGCGGGCCTGGGATGATCAGGGGCAGGACGTGACCGACATCGTTCGCAGCCGCGACGCTCGTTATCTCGACACGTTCGGGCGCGGCGCGTATCAGGGAGTCACGCGAGACCACTTCGTCGAAATAGAGCTTGGCCAGGACGCGCCCTACACGGCAGGGCTCTGGCTTGTCGCGCACGGATGGGTGCATCCGACCGATAGCTCTATAAATGTCGCGCTCAGCCAGGGCAGCCATCCTCCGCCGCGCGGGCTGAGCATAGAGGTCCCTGACGGACGTGGCGGATGGGCCGTCGCAAAATCCGATCTGGGTTTTCCGGCTGGAAAGAACAAGACCGTTTTGTTGTCTCTTGACGGCCTGTTCAAGCCCGGAGTGCCGAGACGATTGCGGCTGCGGACTAACCTCGAAGTCTTCTGGGATTCAATCGAATGGGCGGCGGGCGTGCCGGACGTGACTGTTAAGACCCTGCGGCTAGAGGCGGAGACGGCAGAGCTTCGCTTCCGGGGCTTTTCGATAATGAGCCAGGCGGACATCTCTTCGCCTGAGCTGCCCGAATATAAGATCATAGGGACGGCTCAGCGGTGGTTCGACCTCATAGGTTATTACACACGTTTTGGCGATGTTCGAGAGCTTATATCGAAGGTGGACGACCGGTACGTCATCGCGAATGCGGGCGACGAGATGGCGCTGCGGTTTCGCGCCCCTGATGCGCCGCCCGAAGGGTGGGTGCGCGATTTCGTGCTGATCGGCGACGGGTGGAACAAGGACGGCGATTACAACACGACCTTCTCAAAAACTGTGCTCCCCTTGCCCTCGCATGACCGCCCCGACTATACTAGCGTGCCGGGGCGATTAGAGGAGGATCCCATATATCGCCGCCACGCGCGGGACTGGCAAGAATACCATACGCGCTACATCACGCCGGAAGACTTTCGAAGCGCCTTAATAACAAGGAAGCGGCAATGGTGAAGAACCGCATTACCAGGATTTTATTGCTCGTCTTTTTTATCGCGCTGCTCGCCACTCCGCTTGTGTTGAGACGTCTCGCCGAGAGAAGCAAGCCTGCGAGCGCGGCAGCCGGCGCGCACGAAGTAATAAACCGTTACGGCTTTCGCCTCGAAGAGGTCTCAAAAGCGAGCGGCATAGATTTCACGCACGAGGCTCCTACGCTCGACCCGAAGCTCGACCACATCATGCCGCAGGTCGCTTCGATGGGCGCGGCGGCCTCCGTAGTCGATTACGACAGGGACGGCTGGTCTGACCTCTATGTGGCCAACAGCGGCGAAGGGAGTAAGAACCGACTCTACCGCAATCAAGGCGACGGCACGTTCAAGGACGTAGCAACGGAGATGGGCGTTGCCGATCTGAATCAGCGCGGGACGGGCGTATCGATGGGGTCGGTCTGGGGCGACTACGACAACGATGGGTATGAAGACCTCTTCCTTTATAAATGGGGCCGGCCCGAGTTGTTTCATAACGACGGGGGACGAGGTTTCACGCGCGTCACCGCAGACGCGGGGCTGCCCGCATGGGTAAACGCGAACACCGCCATCTGGCTCGACTATGACCTTGACGGGCGGCTCGACCTTTTTATCGGCGGCTATTATTCCGAAAGCATCGACCTCTGGCACATCGCTACGACCCGCATCATGCCGGAGAGCTTCGAGTATGCGCAGAACGGCGGGCGGAAGTACATGCTCCGCAATACGGGCAGCGGCAGGTTCGAAGATGTCACCGAGGCGCTCGGCATAAACAGCCGTCGCTGGGCGCTGGCCGCCGCCGCCGCCGACCTGCGCGGCACGGGATACCCGGACCTGTTTATCGCAAACGATTACGGCGTCTCGGAACTCTTTTTTAACGACGGCGGCAAGCGATTCCGCGAAGTCGGAAAACCTGCCGGGGTAGGGTTTGCGCCGAAGAGCGGTATGAACGCCGCCTTCGGAGATATCCTCAACCAGGGGAGGTATGCCATCTACGTGT
>DASTET010000237.1:0-14227 GCA_035709445.1 Blastocatellia bacterium
AGAGCTTCCCTTCACCTCACGCGATGCGCTCGACCTCGTGCTGAACCTGCCCGGCACGCAGACTCCTGGCCGTCCGCGAACCTCTACGGTGAACGGGCTCCCCAAGAGCGCGCTCAACATAAGCCTTGACGGCATCAACATTCAGGACAACGTTTTGAGAAGCTCGGACGGCTTCTTTACATACATCCGGCCTCGCATCGACGCCATCGAGGAGGTGCAGGTATCTACCGCCACGCCGGGCGCTGAAAGCTCGGGTCAGGGCGCCGTGCATATCAAGTTCGTCACCAAGTCGGGCACGAACGAGTATCACGGAGGCGTCTGGTGGTATCACCGCAACCCCGTGCTCAACTCCAATTTTTACTTCAACAAGATAAATAGAATCACGGATCCGAATCAGCCGGGCTGCGACCCTGCGGTTGCAGGCTGTCTCGTAGAGACGCCGCGCGCTCGCGTCCTGCTGAACCAGCAGGGGTTCAAGGTCGGCGGCCCCCTCACGCCCTGGCTCAAGGACCGAGCGTTCTTCTTCGTATCCTACGACGACTACCGGCTGCCTGAGCAGATGGTCCGCACGCGCACGATCCTGAGCCCGTTTGCCGAGCAGGGCATATTCAGGTATCCGGGCGGTCCGGCCAACGGCGTGAACCTTCTCGCGATAGCCGCAGCCAGCGGTATCCGAAACGCCGTAGGGACTATAGATCCGACGATCGGGAAGATCATCAGCGATATGCGCGCTTCAACTGCGGTGGGTGCGGTCGTCAACACATCTGATCCGAACGTTCAACTGTTTACATTCACAAACACAGGCAACCAGGTGCGGCGATTCCCGACCGCGCGCTTTGACTTCAATGTCACAAGCAGCCATCACGTCGAAGCGATCTATAACTACCAGGACTTCGCTTCAACGGTCGACTTCCTCAACAGCGCCGATCCGGCTTTCCCGGAGCCGCTCCCGCAGATACTTGGGAGCCAGGGCTCGGACCGCTTCTCGTTCTCGACCGCGCTCCGCTCTCAGCTCTCCTCGACGGTCGTCAACGAAGCCCGGTTCGGTCTCGTGGGCGGAACAGTAGTCTTCTTCCCCGAGGCGGGCCCTCCCTCTTTTGATCCGTTCGGCGGCATAGCGCCGGTCCTGACCACGATTATCAGCAACCCCTATCCGGGAGCCGCGCTCAGCGCGCAGCGGCGCAACTCTCCGATCCAGCAGTTTTCGGATACGCTGTCCTGGAGCAAGGGCAGGCACAATATGAACTTCGGGATCAGCTACAGCCGGAACACGCTCTTTTCTCAGCTCCCCGGAGGATCGATTGTTCCTACTGTCAACTTCGGCATAAACACGACCGATCCGGCGATCGCCATATTCACCAATACCGGGTCGGGCGCAACTCTTCCGGGCGCCGATGCCACGCAACTCGCCCGCGCAAGGTTCCTCTATGCGATGCTGACAGGGCGAGTCACTGCCGTAAACTTCAACGCCAGGCTGGACGAAGAGACGAAGCAATATTCATTCACTCCTTCGACCATTGCCCGGCAGAAGCGCGAGGAGTACGGCATATTCGCACAGGACCAGTTCAAGTTCCGTCCTAACCTAACGCTCAACTACGGGCTCAGGTGGGAGCCTGTGCTCGCCGCGATTCACACAAACGGGGTTTACACGAGGACCGGGTGTGAGGGGCTGTTCGGCATAAGCGGTCCGGGGAATCTGTTCAAGCCGGGCGCGAACGCCGGCTCTCCGACCCAGTACTTTGCCGTCGACGAGAATACAAAGCCGTACGATAACGACCTCAACAACTTCGCTCCGAGCCTGGGATTCGCCTGGAGCCCGTCGTTCAGCAGCGGATTGCTGAAGAGCATCTTCGGCGAAGGCGACAAGACCGTGATTCGCGGCGGGTATTCGATCTCTTACTTCACAGGCGGAAACAATGAGTTCGAGAGCAGGTGGGGCGGCAATCCGGGTCTGACCAAGCTGGCAAGCGCAAGGGCAGGCATCGAATTCGAACCGGGAAGCGTGCTGCTTCGCAACGGGCTTCCGCCGCTGCAAAATGTCCCGCCGCCGACCTTCCCCTTCTCGCCGGTGCTGGGCAATGCCGCAAATGATTTCGATCCCAACCTGAAGACGCCTTACGTCCAGTCGTGGTCGTTCGGTCTCCAGCGCGAGATCACAAGAGACACCGTTTTCGAGATACGGTACGTGGGCAACCACGGGACCAGCCTGGTCCGCCAGTACGACCTCAACGAGGTGAACATATTCGAGAACGGATTCCTCAATGAGTTCATCGCGGCGCAGCGCAACCTTCAGATAGCTATTGCCGCAGGCCGCGCGGCCAACTTCCGCAACCAGGGTCTGCCGGGCCAGGTCGACCTGCCGATCTATACAGCTTCGTTCGGCTCGCCGACCTCGACGCTGTTCGCCAATGCGACCTTGATCAACCACCTCCTGCAAGGCCAGGCGGGGGCGACGGCCAACCTCCTCGGCAACAGCACGGCAAACTTTGTTTTCCAGACCAGGCGGATCGCCGCCGGGCTGCCTGAAAACCTGTTTATCGTAAACCCGTCGGCCTACGGGGCTGGCTCGTTCATAATGACGAACGGGGCGGACAGCACCTACAACTCGCTCCAGCTCGAATTGAGGCGAAGGCTTGCGCAGGGGTTGCTCGTACAGGGCAGCTACGCTTTCTCGAAGTCGCTCACAAACGCTTTCGCGAGCAGCTCTGTGGCATTTGCTCAGCCGCGCACACTGCGCGACTTCGGCTTTGACAAAGGACCGTCGCCGTTCGACATCCGGCATGCCTTCAAGATGAACTACATCTATGAGCTGCCTGTCGGTCCGGGACGTAAGTTCCTCAACGTAGGCGGGCCGCTTGGAAAGGTCCTTGAAGGCTGGCAGACGGACGGTATCATCCGCTGGCAGACCAATGCTCCATTCCGGCTCAACAGCGGGCGCCTCACAGTCAACGGGCAGGATTCGGGCGTAGTGCTTGTGGGTATGAACGCCAAAGGACTTCAGGACCTCGTCCGGATTCGCAAGGACCCCGAGGCCGCAAATCGCGGCACGGTCTTCTGGCTGCCGGAAGATGTCATCGAGAACACCCTGAGGGCGTTCGGTCTCAGACCCGGCACCCCGACGGGCCGCTACATCGCCCCGCCGACCACGCCGGGTGAGTTCGGCTCGCACATCTTCCTATACCAGCCGCCCTTCTTCAGGGCCGACCTCAGCGCGATCAAGAAGACGCGCATAACCGAAACCGTGAACGTGGAGTTCCGCGCGGAATTCCTCAACGCGTTCAACAACATCAACTTCCTTATCAACAGCCCTGCAAGCGATGCGGCGGCGCAGGGGATTGGTCTGACGTTCGGACAGACCTCGCAGGCCTACCAGGATAACTCGACCACGAACGATCCGGGCGGGCGCCTCTTGCAGTTCGTCATCAGAATAAACTTCTGATGAAGGATTGAAGCAAGTCTGACGAGCGGGAGCGGGCCGCCAGGCGCGCTCCCGCCTCTCTCTAAAAGGAAAGCGATGACGATGCCTCGCTTTACCCCCGCTCGACTCGCGTTTGTACCCTTCTGTCTTCTCTGCCTTGCTATCGCCGCGCACGCTCAAAGAGGGATAAGAGGGCAGGTGTTTCTGCCGAACGGCTCGCCCGCGCAGCAGCATATTCGATTCACGCTCACGACCGACAACGGCATGCGCACCGAGATATTCTTCACCGATTCTAACGGGCGCATCATGATGCCTTCAGTATCGGGCAGATATACGATCACCATAGAAACGGACGGATCGATCTATAACACTACGGTCGCCCATTTCGATCCGCTCTATTCGGGAAGCTACATCACCGTTCATCTCAAGCCGTTCAAGCCCGAAGCCACGACCCCGCCGGGCGTCGTCAACGTCAACGACGTAGACCGCAACGTCTTGCCTGAAGCCAGGGAAGCCTATGACGCGGCGCTCGAACTTCTCCGGGAAGCGAAGTATGCGGAGGCGCTCGACCCGCTCAAACGGGCCATCGAGCTACAGCCGAATTACTTTCACGCCTACAACGATCTCGGCGTGGCATACATGAAGCTCAACAGGCTCGACGAGGCCGCAGCCGCGCTGCGCGAGGCGATAAAGATAAACCATAATATTTACCTCCCCCGGCTGAACCTCGGCATCGTCCTCAACCGGCAGGGCAAGAACAAAGAAGCGGCAGAGATACTTCTGAAGCTGCAACGCAGCCACCCGGATCTCGAAAAGGTCCACACGCCGCTGATCGAAGCCCTCATGGGCGCGGCCAACTGGGTGGAAGCCGAGCGCGAGCTGGGCCGCGCGCTCGAGGTCAAAGGGCTGGACACGGTCGATTTGAAGATCAAGCTGGGCGTGGTCTCGATAAAGCTAGGAAAGTTTAAAGAGGCGTTCGCGCCACTCGCCCAGGCGGCGGCGGCAGAGCCCGACAACGCGCTCGCTCAGTTTTATCTCGGCGTTGCGCTGCTTGAGATGGGAAACCTCGATCAGTCGGAACCGCCTTTTCGTCGCGCCTATCAACTCGAAGGCGCACGAATGCCCGGAGCGCAGCTGATGCTCGGACAACTCTTCTTTAAGAAGAAGGACTACCCGAAAGCCATCGAAGCCTTCGAAACCTACCTGCGCGATTTTCCAGCCGCGCCCAACGCGGCCCAGGTCCGGCAGGCCATCGATAAACTCCGCCGCGCTCTCGCGGACAAGCAATGACCTTGTGTAAAGCCTGATACCTGAACAGCGTCGGTGGGGTGGTAGAGGCCACAATATTGATAAATACTGCTCACACGGGAGAGGTGTCGGACCGGGAAACAATTTACGATCTTGTATTTTTCTACAACTCGTTGTAGAGTGCGCGCATCAAGAAAGTGACAACGAGATAGCTTCAAGTCTCGCCGCCACTCTCAGGCAGAGGGTCGGTGGTAGTTTATTCGGCCCTGGTATCACTCAAACGCTGTAAAGAAGAAACCTGTTTCCAACAGGGTGCAGGAGGACACCTTATGAAAAAGCGGTTTACAAGCCGTTTAGGCTTGTTGCTACTTGTTGTGTCGCTGGTGACGCCAATGGTCCCCGCCCAACAGGTCACAAGCAGTCGCATAACAGGCACAGTCACGGACTCGCAGGGCGCTCGAGTCCCGAACGCGCAGGTCGTAGTCAAGAATGAAGCGACCAGCACCGAGTTCAAGATCAGAGCCACAGACGAAGGGAGCTGGTCCATACCCTCGGTCCCTAACGGCACATATACGGTCACCATATCGGCTGACGGCTTCAAATCGACGGTAATACAGAATGTGAAAGTCGACGCCGGGTCGGTAGCAACGGTCAACGCGACGCTTGAAGTCGGCGGCGCGACCGAGCAGGTGATCGTCACGAGCGGCGGAAGCGTGATTCAATCGGAAAGCGCCAACGTCTCTTCAACTATCGTCGGTCGCCAGATAGGCGAGCTCCCCTGGGCCACGCGCGACGCGATGCAGCTCGTTCTTACGCTCCCCGGCGTACAGACGCCCGGCACTCCGCGCACCTCGTCGGTCAACGGGCTGCCGAAAGGGTCTTTGAACATCACGCTCGACGGCGCAAACATTCAAGACAACTTCCTCAAATCGAGCGACGGATTCTTCACCTCGACTCAGGCCAAGTCGGACGCGGTCGAAGAAGTGACGCTTTCGACTGCGACTCCCGGGGCCGAGAGCGCGGGCGGCGGCGCTGTGCAGATCAAGTTCGTCACCAAGAGCGGATCAAACGAATGGCACGGCGGCGTCTTCTGGCAACATCGCAACACGGCGCTAAACGCAAACTACTATTTCAACAACATCGACGGTCTGCCCCGCGACTTCATGATCTTGAACCAGGTGGGCGGGCGGATAGGCGGGCCGATCATCATACCGAAGCTCTTCAACGGGCGCGACAAGGCGTTCTTCTTTGTCAACTACGAGGAGTTCCGCCTGCCGCAGGTCTATCCCTCGCCAACCCGCACGGTCCTTACCGACTCTGCCATGCAGGGCATATACACATACAGGGATTCGGGCGGGGCTATTCGCCAGGTGAATCTCTATCAGCTTGCCGCGACGGGCAGGGGAGGCCGCACCTATCCGAGCACGCCTGATCCGGTACTGTTCAACGCCCTCGGGTTGATCCGGGAGGCGGCCAGCAGTGGCATCCTGAGCAGCCGTATAGGGACCAATAACGATTTCAACCGGCTCGACCTGAACTTTCAGGACCCGGGACGTAACATTCGCCGGTTCCCGACTACCCGGCTCGATTTCAATATCACGAACGACCATCACGTCGAGTTCGTCCACAACTATCAGCATTACTTCTCGGACCCGGACGGAGTCAACGGGCAGCTCAACGTCTATCCGGGAGCGGGCATCGTCGTGGGCACGCCGGGGCTTACCGGCAGCATATACCGCAACAACTTTACGTTTGCGATGGCCGAGCGGTGGACGATCAGCGACCGCATCGTAAACGAGATTCGACTGACTTCGTCAGGCAACGGCACGTCCGTTTTCACGCGCGAGTTCTCGCCGGGTCTGTTTCAGTTGTTCGGCGGTTTTGCTCCGAGCAATCCGTTTTCGAGCCCGTTCTTTTCGCGGAGCACGCAGTCGCGGCGCAACACCCCGGTCAAGGGGCTTACGGACAACCTGAACTGGCTGAAGGGCTCTCACGCCATGAACTTCGGCGTGCAGTATACGAGGGTCGCTTCCTTCACGCAGGCCGTCGGGAGGCAGACGGTCCCGGCCATAAACTTCGGAATCGCCGCAAACGACCCGATCAACACCGGCGGCACGTCGATCTTCATAGCGGCGAACTTCCCCGGAGCAACTGCGGCGCAGCGAAGCGAAGCGGCGGCGCTATACGCATTGCTGACCGGACGTATCAGCTCGACCACGATGTCGGCCTCTTTCAGTGAAAAGACCCGCGACTTTCAGCCGATACCGGCCACCGAGCGCAACCACCAGAACGAGCTCGGCATATACGCTCAGGACTCGTGGAAGGTGCGCCCGAACCTGACGCTGACGGGCGGACTGCGCTGGGAGTTCGCTCCCTCGCCGCTAAACGATAACCTCGTATATACGCGAGTGGGCGTGGGCGGGATATTCGGCGTCTCGGGCGTCGGCAACATCTTCAAGCCGGGTGTATTCGAAGGTGAGAACACGACGTTCCGCCTGCTTGAAGAGAATGAAAAAGCATACGAGAACCATTACCGAGACTTCGCGCCCTCGCTCGGGTTTGCCTGGACCCCGAACCTCGGCAACAGCCTGATAGGCAGGATTTTTGGCGGGCAGGACCGGATGGTGCTGCGCGGCGGCTATTCCATCGCCTTCGTGCGTGAAGGGTTCAACGCATTCAACAGTATGTTCGGGTCTAACGAGGGTGTTTCAGTATCGCTCGGCACAAGTCCGGGAACCAACCCGGCCGAGTTCGGCGCTCCGGGCAGCCGTCTGTTCCGCGACGGAAGCTTCCCCTTCCTCCCGCCTCAGGCGCCGACCTTTCCGTTCCTGGCAAGGCGTGGCGCGTCGATCAACGATTTCAACCCGAACCTGAAACCGGGCTACGTCCAGTCGTGGACCTTCGGCTTACAGCGCGAGCTAACGAAGGACATGGCGCTTGAGATCAGGTACGTCGGCAATCACGGGACTCGCATGTGGAGGCAGTACGAAATCGGAGAGGTCAACATCATCGAGAACGGCTTCCTCGACGAATTCCTGATCGCCTCCGAGAACCTGAGGATCGCCCGGCAGGCCAACCCCGCAAGCAACAACTTCGGCAACCAGGGGCTGCCCGGCCAGCGTCCGATCCCGATCATCCAGACTGCGCTTGCGACGACCAACGACATAAACTTCGCCACGACCATATCGAGGGGCGAAGCGGGCCGCCTGGCCGCCAACATCGCGCAGAACGTAACCCGCATGAACCGCCTGATCGATGCGGGGCTGGTCCCGTTCGTCACGGTCCCTGATCCCAGCAATCCAACCGCGACGATAAACCTGTCGAACTTCTTCGTCGCCAACCCGCTCTCGCCGACCAATAGCTGGATCATGGACAACGCGGGCGACGTGAATTACCACGCGCTTCAGATAGACTTCCGTCGCCGGCTGTCGCAAGGTCTGCTCGTGCAGGGGAGCTACGTCTGGTCGAAGTCGCTGACGAACATGTATGTCAGCAGCAGCGCCGCAGCCCTCACGCCGACGACGCTGCGGGATTTCGGTTATGATAAGGGGCCTGCGCCACGTGACCTGCGGCACGCGTTCAAGTTCGACTGGATACACGAGCTGCCCGTCGGTCGCGGCAAGCGATTCCTTAATGGTGACGTCCCGGTCCTGAGCAAGGTGTTAGAAGGCTGGCAGTGGGGCGGTGTCGTCCGCATACAGTCGGGAACGCCCACGCTCCTTGCGAGCGGGCGTCTGACATTCAACAACCGCGAATCGGGCGTCGTGCTCAACAACATCACGGCCAAGCAGCTTCAGGACCTGGTCAAGATTCGCAAGGAGACGGTATGCGACTCGTCCGGCGAGTGCGAGGGCGTTGTGTTTTATCTGCCTCAGTCCTTTATCGACAACACGCTGGCGGCCTTTGAGGTGGGCGGCTTTACGCTCGCCGATCTCGATCCCAACGCGCCCTACATCGGCCCACCGACCACTCCCGGTCAGCTCGGGTCGCGCATATTCCTGTACGGGCCGTGGACTTCTCGATTCGATCTGAACCTGCTCAAGAGGACGCAGATCACCGAAGGGACCAACGTCGAGTTCCGCGTTCAGTTCCTGAATGCATTCAACCAGTCGAGCATTACCATTCGGGGACCCGGCACCGACGCATCCTCATTCGGCGGCATAGACTCGTCGTTCGGCCAGACGCGGAACGCTTATCGCGACTTCACCGTGTCGGGGACGAACGATCCGGGCGGACGCCTGATCGAGTTCCAGCTCCGCTTCAACTTCTAACCTCAAATCAGAAAGCCCCGGATGTCTCAGCATCCGGGGCTTTCTGATTCGACAGGATAATCCTGTCCAAAGCTACTTCGGATTCAGCGCCGCTTTTATCTTATCGATCAGCGCGCGGACTTCGGCGGTATTCGGGGCTTTTGGGACATCTGCCAGATACTGCTCGAAAGCCCGCATAGCGCTTTCATACTTCCCCGTCATGAAATAGACTTCGCCGAGCAGGAACTGCGCCGCCCCAAGCTCAGGCCCGCTTAATCGATACGCCTCTTTAAGCTCGCGCTCGGCCTCTTCATATCGCTTCAACTGTAGCAGCGCGCCGCCGAGCTGGAGATGTATGCGCGGCCCGCCCGGAATTATCTTTGCCGCCGTCTGGAGCGCGGCGACGGCCTCTGCGGGCTTCTGCTTCCGATTGAGAAGCAGCCCGAGCAGGTAATAAGTATTGCCCGACGAGTCGCGGTCGAGCCGCTTATCGGAGAGGGCCGAACGAAGGTGCCGCTCGGCTTCATCGAGGTTGCCCGCCGCCATAAGCGCGTCGGCGAGCGGGGTTCGGATTTCCACGACGCCGGGGTTCTCTTTATGAAGCTTATCGAGGATCGTGATGGCGTCTTTATACTTCGCCTGTCTGGTCCTGACGATTGCCAGGTTGAGCCTGGGATAATATATGCGAGGAGCGAGACTGCTTGCGCGCTCAAAGGCTGACGCGGCCTCGTCGAGTCGATTCAGCTTCATCAGCAGCACGCCCAGGTCGTTGAGGGCGCGAAAATAATTCGGATATATCTCGATAGCCCGATTCATCTCGCGCACCGCTTCGTCCGGCTGGTTGGTCCTGATCGCTTTGAGCCCGTTCTCATAAGCCTCGCGCGCATCGGGAGGAGACGCCGAATCGATCTCAGCCAGATCGATGACGCCGGCAGGCTTTACGACATCCGGTTTGATAGGCCTCAAGAAGACAGGAATGTAGTAGACGTTGTACTCTTTGAAAGAGACCACGGTCGTGTCGTAGGTCAGCCCGTCGCCCTGGACCGTGATCGTGTACCGCACGTTCGGCCTCAACCCCTCGCTTCGGGTTATAAGGAACCGCCCCTTCGTATCGGTATAAAAGGTCTCGACCCGTCCGTCTTCGCTCACAAGCTGGAAGCGCACCTCGCGGGGCGGCAGTGACCCGTCCGGCATGAATATTTGAATCGAGGGCGGAGCCCCTCCCGTCTGGGCGTTCGAGATGATGCTGACAAGCAGGATCAGCAACGCGGCTGTTACGGCTTGTAGAAGTGACCGGCGCATGACGCACCTCCTATCATCTCAACGTGCTTGGCCAAAACTACCATATGGAGTCTAGCGCGTCTAGCGCGTCTGGCGAGTCTGGCGCGTCGCTTTGATGACAGACATCGCTCGAATCAGATGTTGCATTGTAGTCAGCGCCGTCAAGAGCGGGACTCGCTAGACTCTCGACTCGCTGGACGCGCCAGACTGTTTTTGACTCGCCAGACTAAAAAGAGCGGCGGCAAAACAGAGCGCGCCTCCGGCTGCTACCGCGGCTGGCGCGCCGAAGCGGGCGGCCAATGCGCCCGCAAGCAGGCTCCCGAACGGCGACATACCCATGAGGCTCATAGAGTAGAAACTCATCACGCGGCCCCGCAGCCTGTCATCGACCATCGATTGCAAGAGCGTATTTGAGGCGGCCATCTGCAACATAAGGGTGAATCCAACAGGGACGAGCAGCAGGCTCGAAAGGACCAGGCTGCGCGAGAGTGAAAACAAGACGAGCATCACACCGAGAATGCCGACGCTTACCGCGACCACGCGGCCAAGCCCGTGAACTTCGCGACGCGCGGCGAGCGTCAGCGCGCCTCCGAGCGCGCCTGTCCCGGCAGCCCCTAGCAGTATGCCGAGCGCGCGCGGCCCGCCGCCCAGCACAGCATCTGCAAAGATCGGCATGAGCACTATGTATGACAGCCCGAATATGCTAACGAAAGCTACAAGCAGGAGCAGCGCCCGGACCGAACGCGTGCTGCGAACGTAATCGAAGCCCTCTTTGAGCGCCGAGATCGCTGACCCTTCGGGAGGCGCGGATTCTCTCTTGTCGAGTCGCAGCGAGAGAAGACCAGCGATGACCGCGATAAAGCTAAGCCCGTTGACCAGAAAACAGAAGCCTTCGCCTACCCACGCTATTATCACCCCCGCAAGCGCCGGCCCTGCGATCCTCGCCCCGTTTATCAACGAAGAGTTCAGCGCGATGGCGTTTATCAGGTCCTGCTTGCTTACAAGCTCTGAGAGGAAGGCCTGTCGCGCGGGCAGGTCGAAGGCGTTGACTATGCCGAGCGCGAGCGCGAGCGCGATGACCGCGCCCACCGTGACGCGCCCGCTGAGCGTCAGCGCCGCAAGCATCAAGGCCTGCGTCATCGCGAGCGCCTGCGTCACCAGCACTATCCGGAAACGGCTGCGGCGGTCTGCCAGCACTCCTCCCACGGGCGCAAGCAGAAGGACGGGCACCTGGCCTATGAAGGCGACAAATCCAAGCAGCCAGGCCGACTGCGTTAACCGGTAGATCAACCAGCTCTGCGCCACGCTCTGCATCCAGGTCCCTACGAATGAGATGAGCAGGGCAAAAAAGTAGATGCGATAATTCCGATGACGAAGCGCGCGGATCGTGTCTCTTAAACGCTCGGCTTTTATTCTTCCCTCTGCCACCATCAACTTCCGCTGCCGGGATTCGACTGCCATTCAAGAATACAGAAGCCAGAAGCCAGAAGCCAGAATCTCTCGCGGAGATGCTCGGTCATTGCCGGGCGCATGAGGTCAGAATCATTCTCGACCATATTCTGGCTTCTGTATTCTGGCTTCTGGCTTGACCCTTCAAGTTTGCTGTTAGAAAATCTATCCGGATGTCGAAGGATATCATCGCCGAGCTGGCCGGTGTGGCGCGCCAGCTTGAAGAACATCTGAAGTTCTATCGCGAGATAGGGCTGGCGGACATAGGCGGATCTGGCGGCGACGTAAAAGCGGCTCCCGGAGCCGTTTTCGAGCCACAGGTGGAGCTGCCCCCGCCGGACGATGAAGCCATGCCGAAAAAGAAAGACCCGGTCGAACAGGCCAGCCTGTTTGCAGAGATCGCCCCCGTCACGGACGAGCCTGCGCTCCCCGGGGCGAAAGGGCCGTTGCTTCCGATCCTCACCTCGGCAGACCCGTCGCTTGATGCGATTAGAGAAGACCTCGGCGAATGCACCAGGTGCAAGCTTCACCAGCATCGCACGAATATAGTCTTCGGAGAGGGGAACCCGGCTGCGAGGCTTGTCTTCGTGGGCGAGGGGCCGGGCGCGGACGAAGATGCGACGGGACGGCCTTTCGTCGGGCGTGCCGGTCAACTGCTCGACAAGATAATCGCGGCCATAGGCTTGAAGCGCGACGACGTCTATATCACGAACATCGTCAAATGCCGCCCGCCGGCAAACCGCACCCCCGAGCGCGACGAGGTCGCCACCTGCGAGCAGTTTCTATTCCGCCAGCTTGCGCTGATACGCCCCCGCGTGATCGTCGCCCTCGGGTCGCCTGCATTTCAATGCATACTGCGCACGCGCGAGCCCATCACAAAAGCCAGAGGCCAGTGGCGCGACTGGAACGGGATAAAGGTCCTGCCGACATTCCACCCGGCTTACCTGTTGCGCGTTCCCGAAAAGAAACGTGAAGCATGGGAAGATATGAAGAAGGTGCGAGATTATCTGAATTCCTTGCCCGATTGATTGGAACCGCAGACGCCAGCCCCACCCTTGGGCCCTCGAAGAAATCAGCCGGAAGTTAACAATCTGGCTACACCGATAGCAAAAGGAAAACAGGGACGTTTGCTATGTGAGCGGTACGTGAACGTGTGACGTTGAGGCGCGCATTCGCAAAAAGCAGTCGCGACAATAGACGGGCCGTCCCTGCGTCGGTCTAAACGGTACGGTCGTTTCGATTCCGCAGAGGGCGCACTTGATTGTCACCTCCACGCGCTCGCGCGGGAAGGGCTGGCCGTATGCCTGCATGTTTGCGGCGATACGGTCATTCTTCTTTACCTTGCATGACTTGCACCGTTTCGGCTCGTTTTTCAATCCTTTGTCAGCAAAGAAGAGCTGCTCTCCGGCAGTAAATATAAACTCTTCCTCGCAATCTATACATCTGAGAACCTTGTCCTTGTACTCGTACACAGTGGGCCTCCTATACGTTGCTCTCCTGAGTGCTGGCGGCTATGGTAGGCGGGTATGGCAGAGCCAGCCTTCTTGCGGCCTCGGCATGATTTGAAGGAAACTCTGTCTTTAAGTGCCTGAAGGACCAACCTGACATGTTACTCCTTGTTCAGCAAGACCCTGCTCGCCACCCTGAAGGGGATCACCAACTCGCGTTCGCTTATATTCCACCCTGGTAGCTGCTTGCCATTATCGCCTTATTTCCATGCCTGTCAAGCAAATTATTGGACGAAATCAATTCAGGATTCAGGGGTCGGGGGGCAGGGTTTGCCACTTGATTATCACCGTGTTAATGATTAAGGGTTCAGCATTCACCGAGCTATTGATAAGAAAGCCCTGCCCCCCGACCCCTGAATCCCGGATCCTGATTAATTATTGACTTACCAGAGATCCTTTGGTACTTTGCCGTCAGCCGATAATTCAGACCTGCCCCTAAAGTGAATAATAAACAGATCAAGAAAACGCGTAAGGAGCAGCGATGAAATTAACAGTCCGTCTTGCTATCGTGTTGGTATTGTTTGTCTCTATATCCTGGTCGAAGGCATCCGCAATCGATGGCGGGAGCGACCGCGAGCCGGTGGCCAGGCGGGCCGACGTTTACTGTACCGGGTACATATCAGATACGCCGCCCGCGCCCGTCTTGCAGGTTATTGGTGGCGAGAAGGAGAATCAGCAGGGCTCATTCTCGCAGGGAGATGTGGTCTTTCTCGACCGCGGGCGCGAGAGCGGGGTCCATTCCGGGGCCGTCTACTATGTCATTCGACCGCTCGGCGAAGTCCGCCATCCGTTCACAAAAAAGAGGCTGGGCCATTTCGTGCGCGAGCTTGGCATGCTTCGCGTCATCGAGGTGCAGGACCGCACGGCCTCTGCCGAAATCCTCGTCTCCTGCGATCAGATAGATATGGGCGACCTGCTAAAGCCTTATGAAGAAATGAATGCGCCTGCTGCGCGCGAAGGCCGTCCGCTGCCCCGGTACGCCGAGTCGTCAGGCGGGCTCAAAGGGCAGATCGTCATGTCGCCTCATCTCCGCGAATATGTCTCGGCTAATCAGATAGTCTTCCTCGATCTCG